>NZ_QTQD01000020.1:0-131526 GCF_003858025.1 Burkholderia sp. Bp9004
TGGCGTCCCCTAGGGGATTCGAACCCCTGTACTCACCGTGAAAGGGTGATGTCCTAGGCCTCTAGACGAAGGGGACATAATCTTTTCAGATCTGTCTGACTTTCGCTATTCACTCATCATCAACAGCGAAGGCCGAAATTCTAACTGCTTTAAATCATTTTGTGAAGCATTTATTACTACCACCACTGCTTCGCAAATCAATCCATTCTGCTCTGATGGTGGAGGTAAGCGGGATCGAACCGCTGACCTCTTGCATGCCATGCAAGCGCTCTCCCAGCTGAGCTATACCCCCTTGCAGAACAGAAATGAGATTATATGGACCGAATTTGAACTTGTAAATACCCTTTTTGCGATCCGAGCGAATTTTTTTGCGAAGCCGCCGTGATGTCATGCACGGGCGGCTTCGCCCCGCCCCAACCTCAGGCCAGCGCACCCTCGATGCGCGACACCACGATGTCGCGACCGAACAGTACGAGCACCGCGTCGATCGACGGCGTATGCGTCGTGCCCGCCACCAGCAGGCGCACCGGCATCGCGAGCTGCGGCATCTTCAGCTTGTGCGCGCCGAGCGTCGCCTTCAACGCGGCGGACACCGCCTCCTTCGTCCACTCGGCTGCCTTCAGCGCAGTGACGAGATCGGCCAGCGCCGGGCGCACCGCATCGGTCACGTGCTGCGCGAGCACGTCGGCGTCCGGAGCCGGCACGCGGTAGAACATCGCGGCGCCTTCGGCGATCTCCTTGACCGTCGTCGCGCGATCCTTCATCAGGCCGACCACCGCGTCGAGCGCCGGGCCCGTCGCAATCGCCGCGTCGTCGATGCCGAGCGCCGCGAGGAACGGTTTCGCCAGCGCGGCGAGGCGCGCGTTGTCCGCTTCCTTGATGTAATGGGCGTTCAGCCAGCTCAGCTTGCTGTGATCGTATTGCGCGGGAGACTTGCCGAGATGCTCGAGGTCGAACCATTCGACGAACTGCTCGCGCGAGAAGATTTCGGCGTCGCCGTGCGACCAGCCGAGACGCGCGAGGTAGTTGACGACCGCCTCCGGCAGGAAGCCCGCGTCGCGATACGCCATCACGCTCATCGCGCCATGCCGCTTGCTCATCTTCTCGCCCTGCTCGTTCAGCACGGTCGGCAGGTGCGCATAGACGGGCGGCTCGCCGCCGAGCGCGCGCAGGATATTGATCTGGCGCGGCGTGTTGTTCACATGGTCGTCGCCACGGATCACGTGCGTGATGTTCATGTCCATGTCGTCCACGACCACGCAGAAGTTGTAGATCGGCGTGCCGTCCGGACGCGCGATCACGAGGTCGTCGAGCTCCTCGTTCGAGATCTCGACACGCCCCTTCACCGCGTCGTCCCACACGACCGTGCCGGTCAGCGGGTTGCGGAACCGCAGCACGGGCTTCACACCGGCCGGCGGCTCGGGCAGGACCTTGCCCGGCTCCGGACGCCACGTGCCGTCGTAGCGCGGCTTGAGGCCAGCCTCGCGCTGGCGTTCGCGCAGCGCGTCGAGTTCCTCAGCCGACATGTAGCACGGGTACGCGAGCCCCTGCTCGAGCATCTGCGCGAGCACCGCGCGATAGCGGTCCATCCGCTGCATCTGGTAGATCGGGCCTTCGTCGAAATCCAGGCCGAGCCACTGCATCCCCTCGAGGATCGCGTCGACGGCTTCCTGCGACGAACGCTCGACGTCGGTATCCTCGATACGCAGCACGAACGTGCCTTTCATCTTGCGCGCGAACGCCCACGGATAGAGCGCGGAGCGGATGTTGCCGAGGTGGATGAAGCCGGTGGGACTCGGCGCGAAGCGGGTACGGACAGGACGGGTCATAAACGGTAACTCGAACGCCTGGGGCGCATGAATGATTCGACGCGGGATCGACGGCGACAGCCCGGACAGCAATGGGGCCGGCCGCGCCCGGAACGGGAAAGAAGCCGGAATTATACTCGCGCCGGTCTTCGCGCCAAGCGCGCCGCTTGCTTTATGATGTGCGCGCCGCGGCCGCCAGCCGGCGCCGCGCCGGCCGCCCGGTTTCTGCCGCACGGCCGCTCGGAACCTATCGCCGCCGCGGGCCGCCCGGCCCGCCGCCAAGCCGCCGGAGAACCACACGATGTCGTCCCCTCGCCTGTCGCGCCGTCACTTCACGATCGCATGCGCATCCGCCAGCCTCGCCGCTTGCACGTCGTTCGGCGACAAGTCCCGCCCCGACAACGCCGCGAATCCCACGCAGTCGCGCGAGAAGCCCGTGAAGATCGGCATCGCGCTCGGCGGCGGCGCCGCCCGCGGCTTCTCGCACATCGGCGTGCTGAAGGCGCTGGAGGCGCGCGGCATCCCGGTCGAGATCGTCGCCGGCACGAGCGCGGGCTCGGTGGTCGGGGCACTGTACGCGTCGGGGATGAGCGGGCTGCAGATCAACAAGATCGCGCTCGACATGGATCAGGCGGCGATCAGCGACTGGGCGCTGCCGTTCCGCTCGCGCGGGCTGCTGCAGGGCATCGCGCTGCAGAACTTCCTGAACAAGACGCTCAACAACCGGCCGATCGAGAAGATGGCGAAGCCGCTCGGCGTCGTCGCGACCGACCTGCAGAACGGCCAGCCGATTCTGTTCCAGCAGGGCAATACGGGGCTTGCGGTGCGCGCGTCGTGCAGCGTGCCGTCGGTGTTCGAGCCCGTGAAGATCGGCAACCGCGAATACGTCGACGGCGGTCTCGTGAGCCCGGTGCCCGCGTCGTTCGCGCGCAAGATGGGCGCGAACTTCGTGATCGCAGTCGACATCTCGTCGCGACCGGACGGCGCGGCGACCTCCAACCCGATCGAGATGCTGCTGCAGACCTTCACGATCATGGGTCAGACGATCAAGACCTACGAGCTCGACAAATACGCGGACGTCGTGATTCGCCCGAACCTCGCGGCGATGGGTGGCAGCGACTTCAACCAGCGCAACGCGGCCATCCTCGCGGGCGAAGAAGCGGTCGCGCGCATCATGCCCGAGTTGCAGCGCAAGCTTGCGGCAGCCCGCGGGGCAGCAGCGGCATAAGCGGACGCATCGCGGGGCACGGCGTGTAACGGGGCGCCACCGGCGCCGACGCCCCCAACCCGCCGCTTCCGCGCCCCCAAAGCAAAAAACCCTGCCGCCTTTCGGTGACAGGGTTTTTTCATCCGGCCGATCGCCGGCGTGCGTCAGTTGCTGCCGTTCGCCGCGTCGTCGCCGATCGTCGCGCGCACGCGTTGGCGCAGGTCGTCGGCCTTCATCGGGAACGCCGATTCGATCCGGCGGGCACCGGTGAAACGCTTTTCCCAGTAGCCGCTGTCGAGATCGTCGACGCGAACCGTGCTGCCCGTCGACGGCGAATGCACGAACTTGTTGTCGCCGATGTAGATGCCGACGTGCGAGAACGTACGGCGCATCGTGTTGAAGAACACGAGGTCGCCCGGCTTCAGGTTGCTCATGCTGACCTTCTCGCCGACGCGGCTCATCTCTTCCGCGCGACGCGGCAGCGACATGCCGAGCGTGTCCTGGAACACGTAGCGCACGAAGCCACTGCAATCGAGGCCGGAATCCGGCGAGTTACCGCCCCAGCGGTAGCGCACGCCGATCATGTTCAGCGCGCCGACGACCACGTCGCCTGCCTTGCCGGCCATACCGGCGAGGAACGACTTCGCGCCGCCGCTCGACGGCTGCGCGCTGGTCTGCTGGAGGGACGAATTCGACCCGATTTGAGTCGAATTCGTGACATTCTGGTTAAAACTGCTGACTTCGTCGGCGAACGCGACGGGAGCTGCTGCGAACAGGGCGCCGATGAACAGCCCGGCGAGGGTGCGCGCGCATGCCTGGGTCAGGGATCGATGCTGCATTGGTCGATGGAATGTGCTTAAAAATCAGCTGATTGGCGGAAAATTTCGGTCGATACTAGCCAGCGCGTAATCGTTTGTCAAAACAAATTAAAAAATACAATCGAGATAGTCAGACCATTGGACGCCTATCACGCTTTCCAGACCGCTTTCAACAGCTTTTGTGTGTAAGGATGTGACGGTTTCGTGAAGATATCGGCCACGTCCCCGGACTCGACGATCGCCCCGCCCTGCATCACCGCGACCCGATGCGCCATCGCGCCGATCACCTCCAGATCGTGGCTGATGAATACATAGCCGAGGTTGTATTTCTGTTGCAAATTCGCGAGCAGTTTCAGCACCTGCTGCTGGATCGACACGTCGAGCGCGGAAGTCGGTTCGTCGAGGATCAGGATGCGCGGCTCCAGCACGAGCGCGCGCGCGATTGCGATCCGCTGGCGCTGCCCGCCCGAGAATTCGTGCGGATAGCGATGCAGCACCGTGCGGTCGAGGCCGACTTCGCGCAGCACGGCCAGCGACTTCGCGCGGCGCGCGTCCGGCGTCAGCTCCGGGCGATGCAGTTCGAGCCCCTCGCCTACGATCCGCTCGATCGTGTGACGCGGCGACAGCGAGCTGAATGGATCCTGAAAGACGACCTGCATGTTCGAGCGCAGCGCGGTCTGTTCGCGGCCACGGTAGGTCGACAGCGCGCGCCCCTGGAATTCGATCTCGCCGTGCACCGTCCGTTGCAGCCCGAGCAGCGCCATCGCGAGCGTCGACTTCCCTGAACCGGACTCGCCGACGATCCCGAGCGTCTCGCCCTGCCGCACCGACACGGACACGTCCGCGACCGCCGTCACGGGCATCGTGCCGAACCAGCCCGCGAAGCCCGGCCGCTTGCGCGCGAACTGCACGCTGACGTGGCGCGCTTCGAGCACGACGGGCGCGATCGGCAGCACCGACGCGACCGTGCGCTGCGGCCGGCTATTCAGCAGCCGCCGGGTATACGGATGCTCCGGCTCCGCGAAGATCCGCTCGACCGGCCCGCTTTCGACCAGCTTGCCGCGCTCCATCACCGCGACCCGCTCGGCGAAGTGCCGCACGAGGTTAAGGTCGTGCGTGATCAGCAGGATCGCCATCCCGCGTTTTTCCGCCTCCTCGCGCTGCAACTCGAGCAGCAGATCGACGATCTGCGCGCGGATCGTCACGTCGAGCGCCGTGGTCGGCTCGTCCGCGAGCAAGAGCCGCGGCCGGCACGCGAGCGCCATCGCGATCATCGCGCGCTGCCGCTGGCCACCCGACAGCTGATGCGGGTAACTGTCGACGCGCTTCTCCGGCTCCGCGATGCCGGTGCGCGCGAGCAGCGCGATCGCGCGCTTGCGCGCCTCCCCCGCCGTCACGCCGTCGTGCAGCACGATCGTCTCGCCGATTTGCGCACCGATCGTGTACAGCGGGTTGAGCGCCGTCATCGGCTCCTGGAAGATCATCGCGATGGCCGAGCCGCGCAGCCCGCGCATCTCGCGCTCGCTCTTGCCGGCGAGGTCGTGCCCGGCGAAGCGGATCGTGCCGCTCACGTCGGCGTCGCGCAGCAGCCGCAGGATCGACAGCGCGGTCACGCTCTTGCCCGACCCCGACTCGCCGACGAGCGCGACGCGCTCGCCGCGGCCGATCGCGAGCGTCACGTCGTCGACGGCCACTGTGTCGCCGAAGCGCACGTGCAGGTGCTCGAGCGACAGCAGCGGTTCGCCCGCGTTCGATACGACCGTGTCGCTCATCGCTGGCCTCCTGCCGCGCGCACCGAGTCGGCGATCCGCGTGTCGAGCGCGTTGCGCAGCGCATCGCCCATGAAGGTCAGCAACAGCAGCGTCGTGACCAGCACGCCGAACGTCGACAGCGAGATCCACCACGCGTCGAGATTGCCCTTGCCCTGCGCGAGCAGCTCGCCGAGGCTCGGCGTCGGTGGCGGCACGCCAAGCCCGAGGAAGTCGAGGCTCGTGAGCGCGAGGATTGCACCGCTCATCCGGAACGGCAGGAACGTGATCACGGGCGTCATGCTGTTCGGCAGCACGTGGCGCCAGATGATCTGCCAGTTCGTGAGCCCCATCGCGCGGGCCGCCCGCACGTAGTCCTGCGTGCGGTTGCGCAGGAACTCGGCACGCACGTAGTCGGCCAGGCCGATCCAGCCGAACAGCGACAGCAGCACGATCAGCAGCAGGAAGCTCGGCTCGAAGATCGACGCGAAGATGATCAGCAGGTACAGCTCGGGCAGCGAACTCCAGATCTCGATCAGCCGTTGCCCCACGATGTCGATGCGTCCTCCGAAGAAGCCCTGCACTGCGCCAGCGGCGATCCCGAGCAACGTGCCGATAGCGGTCAGGATCAGCCCGAACTCGACCGACACGCGGAACCCGTACACGAGCCGCGCGAGCAGGTCGCGCCCCTGCGCGTCGGTGCCGAGCCAGTTCGCGCGCGACGGCGGCGCCGGGTTCGGCACGGTCGAAAAGTAATTCAGCGTGTCGTAGTAATAGCGGTTCGGCGGATAGACGACGAAGTTGCCCGGCGCCTCGAGCCGCTTGCGGACATACGGATCGAGATAGTCGGCCGGCGTCGGGAAGTCGCCGCCGAAGGTCGTCTCCGGATACGCATGGAACATCGGGAAATAGGTCTGGCCGTCGTAGCGCACGACGAGCGGCTTGTCGTTCGACCATAGCGGTGCCGCGAGGCTCGCGGCGAACGCGACCGCAAAGATGACGAAGCTCCAGTAGCCGAGGCGCTGCTGGCGAAAGCGCTGCCAGACGCGGCGCGCGGGCGAAGGTGACACGCGCGCGCGCGCCGCGTCGATGCGGGACGACACGACGGCCCGGTTCATCGCGCACCTCGCCCGGCGAGCGCGGGCAGGCGGATAGGCGCGCCGACGAACGGCGTGCTGGCGGACGGTTTCATGTCAGCGCTCCAGATTGTCGAATTGAATGCGCGGGTCGACCCACACGTAGCAGAGGTCGGAGATCAGCTTGGTCGCGAGCCCGATCAGCGTGAACAGGTACAGCGTGCCGAGCACGACCGGATAGTCGCGCCGCACGACCGACTCGTACGACAGCAGCCCGAGGCCGTCGAGCGAGAACAGCGTCTCGATCAGCAGGCTGCCCGTGAAGAATGCGCCGATGAACGCGGCTGGAAACCCGACGATCAGCGGCAGCATCGCGTTGCGGAACACGTGCTTCCACAGCACGGTGCGCTCGGCGAGCCCTTTCGCGCGCGCGGTCAGCACGTACTGCTTGCGGATTTCGTCGAGGAACGCGTTCTTCGTGAGCATCGTGATGACCGCGAAACTGCCGACGACCGATGCGGTAATCGGCAACGCGATGTGCCACAGATAGTCGAGCACCTTGCCGGCGAGCGACAGCTGGGAAAAGTTGTCCGATGTGAGCCCGCGCAGCGGGAACAACTGCCAGAACGACCCGCCACCGAACAGCACGAGCAGCAGCACGCCGAGCACGAAGCCCGGAATCGCGTAGCCGACCAGCACGATGAGGCTCGTCGCGACATCGAACGGCGAACCGTTGCGCACGGCCTTCGCGATGCCGAGCGGCACGGAGATCAGATAGGTGACGAAGAACGTCCACAACCCGATGCTGATCGACACCGGCAGCTTCTGCACGATCAGCGACCACACGCTCTGGTGGCGGAAGTAGCTATCGCCGAGATCGAAGCGCGCGAAGCGCTTCAGCATCAGCCAGTAACGCTCGAGCGGCGGCTTGTCGAAGCCGTACAGCGCCTTGAGCTGTGCGAGCTGCTGCGCGTCGACGCCGGTATGCGCACGCATCCCGAACGGCGCCGCGCCCTGCTCCGTCGCGCCCTTGCGCAGTTCCTGCACGGCCTGTTCGACCGGGCCGCCCGGCACGAACTGGATCACCGCGAACGTGAGCGTGAGCACGCCGACGAGCGTCGGGATCATCAGCAGCAGGCGTTTGAGGATGTAGCTCCACATAGGGCGTCGACTCGCGATCGATAGGCTGGGTTGAACGAAGGGCCGGCAGGCTTCAGTGATCGGGCTTGGCCCACCAGGTCGACACGACCCAGCCCTCGGCCGAATAGTACAGCGGCAGCGTCTGTGGATAGCCGAGCGTGCGCTTGTATGCGATCCGGTGCGTGGTGCTGTACCACTGCGGGACCGCGTAATAGCCATGCATCAGCACGCGATCGAGCGCATGCGTCGCGTCGAGCAGGTCGTCGCGCGTCTGCGCGGCGCCGAGCGCATGCAGCAGCGTGTCGACGGCCGGCGACTTCAGGCCGATGATATTGTCGGAGCCCGGCTCGTCGGCGAACTTGCTGGCGTAGCGCGAGAACTGCTCCGCGCCCGGCACCTGCACGCCCGGCAGGCGGACCGTCGTCATGTCGTAGTCGAACGCGTCGAGCCGCTTCTGCAGCAGCGCGTAATCGGCCGTGCGAAAGCGCGCGTCGATGCCGAGCTTCGCGAGATTGCGCTGATAGGCGGTCACGACGCCTTCCATCGCCGCGCCCGAATCGTCGAGAATCTCGAACGTGAACGGCTCGCCCTGCGAGTTGCGCAACGCGCCGTCGCGGTAGGTCCAGCCGGCCTGCGCGAGCAGCGAGCGCGCCTTCAGCAGATTCGCGCGCAGCGAGCCCGGCGGGTTTGTGTTCGGTTGCGTGACCATCGGCCCGAACACGGCCGGGTCGAGCTGCGCGCGCAACGGCTCCAGCAGTTTCAGCTCGCCCGGGCCCGGCGTACCGGTCGCCTGCAGGTCGGTATCGGCGAAATAGCTGTCGAGGCGCGTGTACGCGCTATAGAACAGCTGGCGGTTCAGCCATTCGAAGTCGAACGCGAGATCGAGCGCCTGGCGCACGCGCACGTCGCGAAACTGCGGGCGGCGCAGGTTCATGAAGAAGCCCTGCATGCCCGCGCCGTTGTGCTGGCGGAATTCGCGCTTGACGAGCTCGCCGCTGTCGAAGCGCTTGCCGACGTCGCGTCGCGTCCAGTTGCGCGCGATGTATTCGACCAGCACGTCGTACTCGCCGGCCTTGAACGCCTCGAGCCGCGCGACGCCGTCGCCGTACAGCTTGTAGACGATCCGCTCGAAGTTGTCGGTGCCGATCCGCACCGGCAGATCGGCGCCCCAGTACGCGGGATTGCGCCGGTACGTAATGGTGCGGCCGTTGTCGTAGCGCTCGATCAGGTACGGGCCGCTGCCGATCGGCTGTTCGAACGCGAGCTGGTCGAACGGAATCCGCGAACCGTCCGCGCGCAGCCCCCACTTGCGCGAGAACACCGGCACGCCGCCGGCGATCAGCGGCAGCTCGCGGTTCGCGCTGCGGAATTCGAAGCGCACGGTCGCGGGGTCGACCGCCACGGCCTTCGCGATTTCGGCGAAATATGCGCCGAACTGCGGTGCGGCCAGCTTGCTCTTGAGCGTGTCGAACGAGAACCGGACGTCCTCGGCCGTGACCGGATCGCCGTTCGAGAAGCGCGCGCGCGGATTCAGGTGGAACGTGACCGAGCGGCGGTCCGGCGCGATCGCGATGTCGTCGGCGAGCAGCCCGTAGGCGGATGACGGTTCGTCCATGCTGCCGGTCGCCAGGCTCTCGAACAACATGTCGACGCCCGGCGCAGGGTTGCCGCGCATCGTGAACGGATTGAACTTGTCGAACGACGTCAGCCGGTTCGGGTTCGCGAGCACGAGCGTGCCGCCCTTGGGCGCGTCCGGGTTCACGTAGTCGAAATGCTTGAAGCCCGGCGGATATTTCGGCTCGCCGTACTGCGCGATCGCATGGGCCGCGTGCGCGGCCGTCGCGGCGAGTACCGCCTGTATTGCCCATGCTGCCGCCGTGCGGCCGGCGGCACGTACTGCACGCGCGGCGCCGAAGCGGGTGCGCGCGGCGGCGGCCCGGGGCGAACCCTTCGTCATAGAGGCCCTGTCGGTCGATTGAGGGATGGAACGTGGGTCGATTCTACCCATTCAATTCGACGTCGAGCCAGCGTGCGGCTTTTCGCGCGTGGCGCCAACGCATCGCGACCGCCGCGCGCGGCACGCGCAGGCAAAAGAAAACCGCCTCGCGGGCGGTCTTCATCTCATGCGCGCATGTCGATCAACGCCAGCCGTTGTGGCGGCCGTTATCCCAATGACCGTGACCGCGATCGCCGCCCCAGCCGCGGCCATGATGGCGATACCACTCGTCGCGGCCCCAGTAGCGGCGGCCGTCCCAGTAACGATCGCCGTGCCAGCCGATCACGATCGCCGGTGCCGGCGCGTAGACGGGCGCCGGTGCATACACGGGCGCCGGCTGGTAGACGACCGGCGGAGGCGGCGGCGCATACACGGGCGCGGGCGCGACGTAGACCGGAGCCGGCACGCCGACGTTGATCCCGACATTGACTCCCGCCATTGCTGCGCCCGACACGAGCAAGGCCGTCATACCGGTCAAGAGCGAGGCAATACGCAAAGTCTTCATGGATTCCTCTTCGAGTTGTTTCATGTGTGATTCGACTATAGCGACAAGCGCCGTCCCGGCATATTTCAAGTTTGTAAGAACTGATGCGCAGCGTCGCAACGGGAAGCGCCCGCTAACGTCTTGTAACAATTGGCGCCCAGCCGTCGCGCCCGCCTGCCCGGCCCGCCTTGCGGTGCCGGCCGAGGGCCCGTTCCGCCCTTCCTGGAACATCTTTCATCCTGGCCCGCGCCCGGCGTCAAGCGGCGCAGCTTTGACGCTCGGCGGACCCGCGCTCGCGGTCGGCATTCTCGTCGACGATGCGACCGTCACTATCGAGAACGTAAACTGGCACCTCGAACATGCCAAGGGCGTCCGCGGCGCGATCCTCGACGGCGCAAAGCATCGGCTCGCCGCGGAGTACCGCACGGACTGCTCGCCTGCGCTGACGGCTGACGCGAGCACGAGCACGCACTGACGACCGGTGCGCATTGCGCGGCCGAAATGAGAAAAAGGCGGCACTCGCGTGCCGCCTTTTTTGCATGAAGCGCATGGAGATCGTCCGCTGCGCCGCGATGCCGTTCAGCGTGACATCATGTTCATGCTGACGTTGTGCATCACCCACAGCGTGCCGACGATCAGGATCGCCGCCGTCAGCACGGTGTAGCTGAACGCCATCACGTTCCAGCGCTGGCCGGACGAACCGTTCATGTGCAGGAAGTACACGAGGTGCACGACGATCTGCACGAACGCGAGCGCGGCCAGCGCAATCAGCGACGCGTGCGGCGACAGCACGCCGCCCATCACGAGGCCGAACGACGCGGCGGTGAGCAGAACCGACAGGATGAAGCCGGCGACATAGCCGCCGACACTGCCGTGCCCTTCTTCGAGTTGAGACGAATGCGAATGAGCCATTTAGATCACGCTCGCGAGATAGACAAAGGAAAACACGCAGATCCACACGATGTCGAGGAAGTGCCAGAAGAGGCTCAGGCACGTCAGGCGCCGCAGGTCGCGATCGGTCAGGTCGCCGCCGCGCAGTACGATCTGCCCGGCGAGCACGATCATCCACAGCAGGCCGGCCGTCACGTGCAGCCCGTGCGTGCCGACCAGCGTGAAGAACGCCGACAGGAACG
Source organism: Burkholderia sp. Bp9004 (assembly GCF_003858025.1). NCBI lineage: Bacteria > Pseudomonadati > Pseudomonadota > Betaproteobacteria > Burkholderiales > Burkholderiaceae > Burkholderia > Burkholderia sp. Bp9004. The sequence goes on from NZ_QTQD01000020.1 coordinate 11,411, forward strand.
CGCTGCGCTGCGGGCCCGCGCCGTCCGCGATCAGGTGCGAGAACTCACGTAGTTCCATCGCGAGGAACGCCGCGCCGAGCACGAACGTTACCGCGAGCCACGCGAGCAGCGCGCCGCGCCGCTGCTTGTACGCGGCCAGCATCGCGAAACCGTAGGTGATGCTCGACAGCAGCAGCGCGGCGGTTTCGACCGCGACGCCCGGAATGTCGAACAGGTCCTTCGCGGTCGGACCGCCCGCATACTGGTTGCCGAGCACCGCGAACGTCGCGAACAGCGCCGCGAAGATCACGCAGTCGGTCATCAGGTACAGCCAGAAGCCGAACACCGAGTGCGACGGCGGATGGTCGTCGTGCTCGAGCAGGGTTGCGCTCAAGGTTTTCTGCAACATCAGTTGGCCTCCAGTTCCACGTCGTCGACATGCGTGGCCACGCGTGCCGCAGGTTGCTTCTCTTCGATCCTGCGCACCTTCGATGCCGGGATGTAGTAGCCATCGTTGTCACGCGAGCTGTAGATCACCAGCGTCGCGACGATGCCGACCAGGCCGCCGATGGCCATCCACCAGATGTGCCACACGAGCGCGAAGCCCAGCACCAGGCTGAAAATCGCGACCACGAGGCCCGCACACGTATTCGACGGCATGTGGATGTCGCGGATCGTCGCCGGGTTCGGCCGGCCGTCGCCGCGTGCCTTCATGTCGGCATACGCGTCGAGCGTGCGCACTTGCGGGATCACCGCGAAGTTGTATTCGGCTGGCGGCGACGAGGTCGCCCATTCCAGCGTGCGGCCGCCCCACGGATCGCCCGTGGTGTCGCGGTAAGCCGGGAGGTTGCGGTTGCGGATGCTGACGACCAGTTGCAGCAGCTGGCATGCGATGCCGATCGCGATCAGCACGGCGCCGAACGCGGCGACCAGCAGCCACGGATGCCACGCCGGGTTGTCGTAGTGGTTCAGACGGCGCGTCATGCCCATGAAGCCGAGCACGTAGAGCGGCACGAACGCGACGTAGAAGCCGATCTGCCAGAACCAGAACGCGGCCTTGCCGAGCTTCTCGTTCAGCTTGAAGCCGAACGCCTTCGGGAACCAGTAGTTGAAGCCAGCGAGGTACCCGAACAGCACGCCGCCGATGATCACGTTGTGGAAGTGCGCGATCAGGAACAGGCTGTTGTGCAGCACGAAGTCCGCGCCCGGAATCGCCATCATCACACCGGTCATGCCGCCGAGCGTGAACGTGACCATGAAGCCGATCGTCCACAGCACGGGCGTCGTGAATTCGATTCGGCCGCGGTACATCGTAAACAGCCAGTTGAACACCTTCACGCCGGTCGGGATCGCGATGATCATCGTCATGATGCCGAAGAACGCATTCACGTTCGCACCCGAGCCCATCGTGAAGAAGTGATGCAGCCACACGAGGAACGACAGCACCATGATCGCGCAGGTCGCGTACACCATCGTCTTGTAGCCGAACAGCGGTTTCTTCGAGAACGTCGCGATGACTTCCGAGAAGATGCCGAAAGCCGGCAGGATCAGGATGTACACCTCCGGATGGCCCCACGCCCAGATCAGGTTCAGGTACAGCATCGCGTTGCCGCCGGCTTCGTTCGTGAAGAAGTGCATGCCGAGGTAACGGTCGAGACCGAGCAGCGCGAGCGTCGCGGTCAGGATCGGGAACGACGCCATGATCAGCACGTTCGTGCAGAGGACCGTCCACGTGAACACCGGCATCTTCATCAGCGTCATGCCGGGCGCGCGCATCTTGATGATCGTCACGAAGAAGTTCACGCCGGTCAGCAGCGTGCCGACACCCGAGATCTGCAGCGCCCACAGGTAGTAGTCGACCCCTACCCCCGGACTGAACTGCAGCTCCGACAGCGGCGGATACGCGAGCCAGCCCGTCTGCGCGAACTCGCCGATCACGAGCGACACGTTGATCAGGATCGCGCTGACCGCGGTCATCCAGAAGGACAGCGAGTTGATGAACGGAAACGCGACGTCGCGCGCGCCGATCTGCAGCGGCACGATCAGGTTCATCAGGCCGACCATGAACACCATCGCCATGAAGAAGATCATGATCACGCCGTGTGCCGTGAAGATCTGGTCATAGTGATGCGGCGGCAGGTAGCCAGGCGCGTTGTAAGCGAGCGCGAGCTGCATGCGCATCATGATCGCGTCGGCGAAGCCGCGCAGCAGCATGATCAGCGCGACGATGATGTACATCACGCCGAGTTTCTTGTGGTCGACGGTCGTCAGCCACTCCGTCCACAGCCACTTCCAGCGGCCGGTGATCGTCAGCGCGGCGAGAATGCCCAGCACGACCAGCCCCATGAAGGCGCCGGCCACCATGATGATGGGCTGATCGAACGGGATCGCCGATAGTGTGAGTTTGCCGAACATGCGTTACCCCTTCGTGCCGCAGGCGGCGTCCTTCAGGTCGAGGACGTGGCCATCGTTGTATTTCGCGATGATGTTGTGGAAGAGCCGCGGATCGACCGACGAGAAGTAGCGCACGGGCGCCTTCTCGCTTGGCTGCGCGACGGTGCCGTACACGGTCGCGTCGAGCCGGTCGGGCGAAGCCTTCACCTTCTGCACCCAGGCGTCGAACCGCTCGCGCGGCTCGGCGAGCGTGCGGAACTTCATGTCGGAGAAACCGCGGCCGCTGAAGTTGGCCGACGTGCCCGCGTAGTCGCCGGCTTCGTCGGCGATCAGATGCAGACGCGTCTGCATGCCGGCCATCGCGTACACCTGGCCACCGAGCTGCGGAATGAAGAACGAGTTCATCACCGAATCCGACGTGATGCGGAAATTCACCGGTGTGCCGACCGGAATCGCGAGCTGGTTCACCGACGCGATGCCGAGTTCCGGATAGATGAACAGCCACTTCCAGTCGAGCGCGACGACCTCGACGTCGATCGGCTTCACCGACGACTCGAGCGGCTTGTACGGATCGAGTTCATGCGTGGTTTTCCACGTGAGCACGCCGAGAAACAGGATGATCAGCGTCGGCACCGTCCAGATCACGACCTCGATCGCGGTCGAGTGCGACCAGTTCGGCGCGTAGGCGGCGTTGCGGTTCGATGCGCGGTAACGCCACGCGAACCACAACGTGAGCAGGATCACCGGCACGACGACGATCAGCATCGCCCATGTCGACGTCGCGATCAGCGCCTTTTCCGCGGCGCCGACGCTTCCTTTCGGATTTAGTACATCTAAATTACAGCCTGACAGGCTCAGCGCCGCGCCGATCGATATCAGCGCCGTCCAGCCTCTTGAAGCTTTTCTTTTCATCACACAGCCCGAGGGTCATTGAATCCGTTGCGTATGCCCGATGCGCATTCGATCCACGAAAGTGGCCGAATCATACGTCGCGCGGGTGCGACGAAAAACCGGTGGATGCGGCAAATCATCATTGCAAAATCTGCCGTGAGACAGATTGTCGCGGGGGCAATTTCACGCAGCCGGACGGCGAGCGCGAGCCGGCCGGACGCCGCCCGCGCCAGCCCGTATGGATGTGCGCACAACGACTGCGCGTCAGGCAATCAGCCGTGCGTCGCTGCCATGTACGCCTGCGCGGGCGCGCCACCGTCCCCGGCCGGCAGCTTCGAATGGCTGGCGTCGTCGATCAGCCGCGCAACGGTCGGGTCGATCGCGTCGGTGAACGGCTTCGGATCGACGCCGACCATCAGCACGATCAGCGCGAGCGGCGCGAACATCACGATCTCGCGGCGGCTGAGGTCGGCGAGCTTCGCAATGCGCGCGCTCGCGATCTTGCCGAACACGACGCGCTTGACCATCCACAGCGTGTACGACGCGCTGAGGATCAGCGTGAGCGCCGCGATCGCGCCGACCCAGAAATTGACGCGAATCGCGCCCATGATGACCATGAACTCGCCGACGAAGCCCGACGTGCCCGGCAGGCCGACGTTGGCCATCGCGAACAGCAGCGCGAACGTCGCGAAGCGCGGCATGACACCCGCCACGCCGCCATACGCGGCGATCTCGCGCTGGTTCGTGCGATCGACCAGCACGCTCACGCACAGCAGCATCGCGCCCGCGACGAAGCCGTACGACACGAGCTGCACGATCGCACCTTCGACGCCGATCTGGTTGAACAGAAACAGCCCGAGCGTGACGATCCCCATGTGCGCGACGGTCGAATATGCGAGAAGCTTGCCGAGATCAGTCTGCGCGAGCGCGATCAGGCTCGCGTAGACGATCGCGAACAGCGACAGCGCGATCACGGCCGGCGCGAAGAAGTGGCTCGCGTCCGGCGTGATCGGCAGCGCGAAGCGCAGGAAGCCATAGCCGCCGAGCTTGAGCATCGCGAGCATCAGCGCCGCGCCCGTCGGGCCGTCCGTGTAGACGTCGCGCAGCCACGTATGCACCGGCCACATCGGCACCTTGACCGCGAACGCGGCGAAGAAACCGAGGAACACCAGCAACTGCGGTGCGAAGCCGAGCTGCAGCGTGCGCCATGCGTTCATGTCGAACGTATGCGACTTCGCGTACAGGTACAGCATCGCCATCAACAGCAGCAGCGAACCCGCGAACGAGATGAAGAAGAACTTCACGGCCGCGTAGACGCGGTGCTCCCTGCCCCACGTACCGATCAGCAGGTACAGCGGAATCAGCGTCGCCTCGAAGAAGATGAAGAACAGCAGCCCGTCCTGCGCGACGAACACGCCGACCATCAGCCCCGACAGGATCAGGAACGACGCGTAGTACTGCGCGACGCGCACCGTCACCGACTCCCACGACGCGATCACGACGACGAGCGTCGTGAAGGCGGTCAGCACGACGAGCCACAGCGATGCGCCATCGATCCCGACGCGCCAGCCGGCGTTGAAGGCCGCCAGCCAGTTGCGGGTTTCGGCGAACTGCATCGCGGCCGACTGCGAATCGAAACCGGCGACAAGCGGCACGACGGCGGCCAGTCCCGCCAACGCGCCGACGAGCGCGATCAGTCGTGTGCGCTGCAGATGACGGTCGGAACCGGCACGCAGCAGGCACGCGCCGAACAGGATCGGAACCCAGATCGCCAGGCTCAGAAAGGGGAAATCAAGCATGTCAACAGGCCTTGAGAAGGTCGCGCACTGCATTGGGAACAGGCGCGACGAAGGGAACGAAATCAAATCGACAGATAGATTTCGTGGATCGCCATTGTTGGCAAAATGTAAAGCGGAATCAGCGCAAAGGTTGACGCCGCTCAAGCGCAATCGGGTTAACCAGCATAAGGCGATTGATTATTTTTTGCATCGCAGCAAAGCTTCGTTTCACGATGTCCGGATACGCCGCTGATTTTTATGAGTAATTTTTTGTAATGCGACGCAGCGTCGATCGTGTGAATCGGTGCGATGCCGCATTTTTGTCTGAAGACCGATTCTTCGGGGCGCAGGCGGTGAATGCGGGGAAGGATGAATGAGACCGATTCAATCCTTACATCGATACTTTCATTTTCACTTCAATGACGGCCGATCGGCGCGATCCGGAACACCGGAAGTCGCGGCGCATTCCGTTAGCGCTGATGGCTCTGCCTGTCCCACACGCGCATCGTCACCGCTCGATAGTGGTTGTGTTGCGCGGGGAAATGGACGAAACGGCTGTCGCGCGTCGCATAGACCGGCGACGACGCGAGCGACGTCGCATCGACGATATAGCGCGCGTCGATCATGGCCGCCTCCAACAGTTCGACATAGATCGCCTGCTGATCGCCGCCGCTCGCATAGACCGACGACCGATCGCCGATATTCTCGATGCGCGCGCATATGCGCTCGACCAGTTCGCGCATCGGCGCGACGTTGCGCACGCCGATCATGCACGAGTTGATCGCCCAGGCCGTGTGATCGGTGCCGATCACGAAATCGCGGCCGTCGATCACGCTGTCGACCGTCTGCCGCTGGTCGATCGCGAGGATATCGGCGTCGACCCAGAACACGAACGCGTGATCCGGCAGATGTTCGCGAATCAGGTGCAGCTTCGCCCAGTTCGCATCGACCCCGGCCGGCAGGAACGCGGGCGGCTCGCGATACGCGTGGTACGCATAGCCGTGTCGCGCGCAATAGCGAACGAAGTTCTCTTCGTGGAGATCGCCGTAACCGGCGATGTGCGACGTGTGCAGACTCACGAACGCGATGTCTGCATGCGGGTTCAGGTGCCGCGCCGGCTCGCGCGTTCGTTGCTGCGCGGCGCGCCAGTCGTCCATCGCGCGCGGCTGCTCGCCCCGCTGAACGCGCGCCGCATCGTCGACGAGCGCGAGCACGTAGCGAAAGTCGTAGTCGGGCGTCGGCGCCCATACGCCATCGATCTGCTGCCATTCCGGCGCGTGGTGCGCCACGAGCGGATGCGCACCGACGACGCCGTCGATCGCAAGCCCGTCGCCCCACACTGTCTGGGCCGACGCGAAATAGCCGGTCGCGAGCGGCTGATCGAACGGCAGCGGCGGGAATTGCTCGGCAAGCAGCGTTGCCTCGCACGCATGTTGCCGCTCGGGCAGGCGCATCGCCCACTTGCCGAGCTCGACCACCAACTTGCGCAAGCGCTCGCGCACGTCGGGCACGTTGCGAAAAATCATGCCGCTTGCGGCGGGCAACGGCGACTTCGACGTCTGCGTCGTGACGATCGCGTCATAACCGTCCGCGACATCCGGCAACGCATGCTGGCCGAACACGACCGAGAACGGATCGAGCACGAGCAGCAACGCACCCTGCTCCATCGCGACGAGCTGCGCGATGATCGCGTGGTACTTGTGGAGCACCTGCTGACGCTCGCCGTATACGTGCGTGCCGTCGACGATCGCGTGCCGGTAGCCGCGGCCTCGCGCGTAACGTCCGTGATTGTCGACAAGCCCGTCGACAGGTCGATGCGAAAGGATGGTGAGTACGGAATGCATGCGTGCCGGAACTCCGGATTGAGCCGCGCGAGGCGATACGCCTATTTAGCGCATGAGCGCCGCTCAAGTCGAGCATTGATTGGCTATCCGGACGACAGCGTGGCGACGGGCGGCGAACCCGTCAGCGCAGCGGAAAAGAAAAAGCCCCGCAAGTCCGAGAACTTGCGGGGCTTTGTCACCGCTTTTGGCGGAGACGGAGGGATTCGAACCCTCGATCCAGGTTTTGGCCCAGATGCTCCCTTAGCAGGGGAGTGCCTTCGACCTCTCGGCCACGTCTCCCAAACCTTCGCTCGCACCAGGGAGGCAGTGCGACGAGAACAAGATCATATAGGGTTTGGAGCCGTTGGTCAATTTCTATGATGCATTTTCTTCAATGCATCACAAAAAATTCACGCGGCCTGATCAAGTTCGAATGCCTTGTGCAGCGCGCGAACAGCCAGCTCCATGTATTTCTCGTCGATCAGCACCGAAATCTTGATTTCGGACGTCGAGATCATCTGGATGTTGATGCCCTCTTCCGACAGCGTGCGGAACATCTTGCTCGCGACGCCCACGTGCGAACGCATGCCGACGCCGACGACCGACACTTTCGACACCTTCGGGTCGCCCTGCACGCGCTCTGCGCTCACATGGCCCTGCACCTGGTTGGTAAGGATGTCCATTGCCTTCTGGTAGTCGCCGCGGCCGACCGTGAACGTGAAGTCCGTCTTGCCTTCGACGCTCTGGTTCTGGATGATCATGTCGACGTCGACGTTCGCATCGGCAACCGGGCCGAGGATCTGATACGCGATGCCCGGCTTGTCGGGCACGCCCATCACCGCAATGCGTGCTTCGTCGCGCTGGAACGCGATGCCGGAAATGACTGCCTTTTCCATGGTCTCGTCTTCTTCAAAAGTAATCAGGGTGCCCGAGCGCATTTCTTCGTCGAGCGCAATCAGCGGATCGGTCAGGCTCGACAGCACGCGCGTCTTCACCTGGTATTTGCCGGCGAATTCGACCGAGCGGATCTGCAAGACCTTCGAGCCGAGGCTGGCCATTTCCAGCATTTCCTCGAACGTCACGCGATCAAGGCGTCGCGCCTCTTCGACCACGCGCGGGTCGGTCGTGTAGACGCCGTCGACGTCCGTATAGATCAGGCACTCTTCGGCATCCAGCGCGGCCGCGACCGCCACCGCCGACGTGTCCGAGCCGCCGCGGCCCAGCGTCGTGATGTGGCCATCAGGATCGACGCCCTGGAAGCCCGTGATGATCACGACCTTGCCGGCGTTCAGATCGGCCTTCACGCGCTCGTCGTCGATCGAGTGGATACGCGCCTTCGTGAACGCGCTGTCGGTCTTGATCGGCACTTGCCAGCCGGCATAGCTCACGGCCTCGACGCCGATTTCCTGCAGGGCGATCGACAGCAGGCCGACGCTGACCTGCTCGCCGGTCGACGCGATCATGTCGAGCTCACGCGGGCTCGGCTGGCTCGAAATCTCTTTCGCGAGCCCTAGCAGACGGTTGGTTTCGCCGGACATCGCGGACGGCACGACCACCATCTGGTGCCCGGCCTGATGCCATTTTGCGACGCGTTTCGCGACGTTCTTGATGCGCTCGACCGAGCCCATCGAAGTGCCGCCGTATTTGTGTACGATGAGTGCCATTGTCGTTCTGAACAGAAGGAGAAGCCGCACGGGCGCGCTGGGCAGGCCGCGTTGCCGTTCGGTCACGCGGCTTGTGGCTGTGGACGGACGACGAGGGGGACGGCTGGGACGCAACACGCAAGCGTGACGGATTTTGCCCGGAAGGCCGATCAGGCCGCGCAAACCGGGTACGTCACGCGGAAAACCTGCACAAATCGCTCAAAAATCGAGCCGAGCAAACGACCGAGCGTACCCGATAGAGGCCCGCTTGACAAGCCGCCCGCCGGTTTGGCAAGCGTTCCGGCGCTGTTTACCAAATGGTGAAAACCGGCGCGCGATCGCGCGGCCGGAAGCGTGCAGGCGCTACGCGATCAGCAGGTCGGGACGCCACTCGATCCGGCGCCATCCGCCGTCGCCGGACAGCCCGTCGCCGTGATTCACGCCGAGCCGCGGCACGTAGACGAGCCGGTCGCCCGCGAACAGCAGCGGCACGTCACGCTGCCAGGCCGGCACGCCGCGCTCCTGGAACAGGTTCTTCAGCGTGCGGCCCGGGCCGCCGGGCGACGTACGCAGTCGCTCGCCGCCCGCGCGCGCGCGCGCGGTGAGCGCGGCGCTTCGCAGCAGCGCCTCCGGCACCGCGCCGTCGCTGCCGGCTTCGGCCGGCGCGAATACGAACGTGCCGCGCCATGCCGGTACGTGCCAGACTTCCTGGCCGTCCCACGCAAGCGAGGATTCGGGGTGCGGCGTTCCGGCACCGTCGTCGGCCGGCTCGGCGCTGTCGCCCGCCTCCCAGTACACGGTGTCGCGATAGAGTCGCAGACACTGCCCCGCGTGATCGATCCGCAGCGCATGCGAGTCGTGCGCGGCGCGCAGTTGCCGCATCATGTTCGCGAGCCGCCCTGCCGATGCGCCGGGCAAGCCGAGCCGGCGCATCCAGAAACGCAGCAGGTTCGCGCCGCGCGTGTCGTCAAACGCGACCAGCGCATCGCGCGACAGCGCGTGGCCCTCGTCCCGCGCGACGCCGGCGAAATCCAGTTCGGCGAGATCGTCGAGCAGCCGTTGCGCGGCGGCCGCATGCTGGGCCGCGCGGCCCAGCGCATCGCGAAAGCCCGGGAAATGCACGGCGAGCGACGGCAGCACGTCAAGGCGCAGCGCATTGCGCGCATAGCGCGTATCGCCGTTCGATTCGTCGTCTATCCACGTCAGCTCGCGCTGCGCTGCGTAGCGCTCCAGTTGCGCGCGCAACAATCGCAGCAGCGGTCGCACGCGTTCGACGCTCGTACCGCCAGGGCGATAACGCGGCGCCATCGCGGCCAGGCCTGCAATCCCCGCGCCGCGCAGCAACTGCAGCAGCACGGTCTCCGCCTGGTCGTCGGCATGCTGCGCGACCCAGAGCGCGGCCACGCCATGACGTTCGCACATCGCGTCGAGCGCCGCGTAGCGGCGCTCGCGCGCGGTCGCCTCGACACCGAGGCCGCTGTCGCGCGGCACGTCGACACGTTCCGATTCGAACGCGACGCCGAGTCGCTCGGCCGTCTCCTGCGTATGCGCGACCCATGCGTCGGCGTTCGCACTCAGGCCGTGATGCACGTGCAACGCGACGCAGCGCGATGCGCCCGCCACGCGCACGGCCGCGTCGAGCAGCACGGTCGAGTCGAGGCCGCCGCTGTACGCGATCGCGATGCGCGCATTGGCCGGCAGATCGGCAAGCGCAACGCCGACCGCGTCGAGAACGACGCGGTCGGCGGAGAATTCGGTCGAGGGGATCACGAGACGGACGCGCGCCGGACGGCGCGCGATGCGAACACGCCGGTCATGCGCCGGGCGTGGTTTCCTTGAACTTGCCGTAGGCCATCAGGCGCTCGAAGCGGCGCTCGCGCAGCGCATCGATGCTCATGCCCTGGAACTGGCGCAGCGAATCGGCGAGCGCACGGCGCAGCAGCGCGGCCATGCCCTTCGGATCGCGATGCGCGCCGCCGAGCGGCTCGTTGATGATCTTGTCGATCAGGCCGAGCGCCTTCAGGCGATGCGCGGTCAGGCCCAGCGCTTCCGCAGCCTCGGGCGCCTTCGCGGCGCTCTTCCACAGGATCGATGCGCAGCCTTCCGGCGAGATCACCGAGTAGGTCGAGAACTGCAGCATCATCACGGTGTCGGCCACGGCGATCGCGAGCGCGCCGCCCGAACCGCCCTCGCCGATCACGGTCGTGATGATCGGCGTCTTCAGTTCGGCCATCACGTACAGGTTGCGACCGATCGCCTCCGACTGGCCGCGCTCTTCCGCGCCGATGCCCGGATACGCGCCCGGCGTGTCGACGAACGTGAAGATCGGCAGCCCGAACTTCTCGGCAAGACGCATCAGGCGTTCGGCCTTGCGATAGCCTTCCGGACGGGGCATCCCGAAGTTGCGCGCGGCGCGTTCCTTCGTGTCGCGGCCCTTCTGATGGCCGATCACCATGCACGGATGGCCGCCGAAGCGCGCGAGACCGCCGACGATCGAAATATCGTCCGCGAATGCGCGGTCGCCATGCAGTTCGTGAAAATCGGTAAACAGTTCCGCAACGTAATCGAGCGTGTACGGACGCTGCGGATGCCGCGCGATCTGCGAGACCTGCCACGGCGACAGATTCGCGTAGAGGTCCTTCGTCAGTTGCTGGCTCTTCTTCGACAACCGCTCGATTTCTTCCGAAATATCGACAGCCGAGTCGTCCTGCACGAATCGCAGCTCTTCGATCTTGGCCTCGAGTTCGGCGATCGGCTGTTCGAAATCCAGAAACGTGGTCTTCATGTGTTCGAATCCTTGGGTCTTGCAGCAGCGCGTATTCTACCCGCGCGGGCGACGTGCAAGACCGGTTCTCAACTATTGATGTTTAAAACCCGATAGCCGTCAATCGGCGCCGGCGTCCGGCGTGTCGAGACTGCGCCACATGTACCAGGTCGCGACGGTACGCCACGGCTCCCAGTTGGCGGCCACTTCACGCGCCTCGCTGCGCGTGACAGGCTCCCCGCTGAAATAATTGACGCTGATCGCGCGGATCAGGCCCGGATCGTCGAGCGGCAGCACGTCCGGCCGCGACAGGTTGAAGATCAGGAACATCTCGGCCGTCCAGCGACTGATGCCGCGGATCTGCGTGAGTTCGGCGATCACATCCTCGTCGTCCATCGACGTCCATTTGTCGACGTGCAGCGCGCCGGACACGAAGTGTTGCGCGAGATCGAGAATATATTCCGTCTTGCGCTTCGACAATCCGCACGCGATCAGCTTGTCCGCGCCGAGCCGGATGACCGGCTGCGGTGCGAGTTTCGGACACGCATCCTCGATGCGCGCCCACAGTGCCTGTGCGGACGGCACCGAGATCTGTTGGCCGACGACCGAACGCGCGAGCGTGACGAACGGGTCGCCGCGCTTCACGAGGTGTGCGGGGCCGAACTTCGGGATCAGCTTCTTCAGGATGCGGTCGCGCTTGACGAGATCGGCGCACGCCTTGTCCCAGTATGCGGGACGCACGGCACCGTCGGCGCCGTCGACTGCCGCATCGGCTGCACGCACCTTGCGGGCCGCGTCGGCGGCCGCCATCGCGACCTCCGGCTGCGCCGCATCCGCGCCCTTCCCGCGCGCTGGCCTCGCATGACCGTTGAGCGCGCCGTTCGGCACGGCGCGCGTCGCGTCCGCCTTCGCCGCTGGCGCGCGCTTGGCCGCCGGACGCGCGGCGAGCGGAGTCGCGCGCCTGACCGGCGCTTTTCTGGCCGTTGCCATCTTGCCTCCTACCTGACGGATCGGTCAGTGGAACGCACCGCGCTCATACGCGACGCCATTCGGTCGATCCGCCCGGTTTGTCTTCAAGTGCGATGCCGGCGTCGAGCAGTTCCGCCCGAATCCGGTCCGCTTCGGCATAGTCCTTCGCTTGCTTCGCCGCGACGCGCGCGGCGATCTTCGCTTCGATTTCTTCCGCTGCGACCCCGCCTGCCTGTGCGGCACCAGTGCCCTGCTGCAGGAACGCGCGCGGTTCGCGGCCCAGCAGGCCCAGCAGGCCCGCCAGCTGTTTCAGTTGCCGCGCGAGCGAGGCATCGCGCGTGCGGTTGACTTCGCCCGCCAGCTCGAACAGCGTCGCCACCGCGACCGGCGTGTTGATGTCGTCGTTCATCGCGGCCGCGAAACGCTGCGCATACGGCTCGTTCCAGTCGAGCGCGAGCGCGTCCGGCTCGACATCCTTCAGCGCCGTATACAGGCGCGTGAGCGACGCGCGCGCATCGTCGAGATGCACGTCGCTGTAGTTGAGCGGCGACCGGTAGTGCGTGCGCACGATGAAGAAGCGCATGACCTCGGCGTCGTAGCGCTCGAGCACTTCGCGGATCGTGAAGAAGTTGCCGAGCGACTTCGACATCTTCTCGTTGTCGACCTGCACGAAGCCGTTGTGCATCCAGTAGTTGACGAACGTCTCGCCGGTCGCGCCTTCGCTCTGCGCGATTTCGTTCTCGTGGTGCGGGAATTGCAGATCCTGCCCGCCGCCGTGGATGTCGAAATGGTTGCCGAGCAGCGAGCAACCCATCGCCGAGCACTCGATGTGCCAGCCCGGGCGGCCCGTCCCGTACTTCGACGCCCACGACGCGCCCTCCGGCTCGTCGTCCTTCGCGCGCTTCCACAGCACGAAATCGAGCGGATCCTGCTTCGCGTCGTTCGCGGCGACGCGTTCGCCCGCGCGGAGGTCGTCGAGCGACTTGCCCGACAGCTTCCCGTAGTTAGCGAACTTGCGCACCGAGTAATTGACGTCGCCGTCGGTCGCCTGGTACGCGTAGCCGTTCGCCTCGAGCGCCTCGATCATGCCGAGCATCTGCGGGATGAACTGCGTCGCGCGCGGCTCGACGTCGGGCCGCTGGATGCCGAGCGCAGCTTCATCCTCGTGCATCGCGTCGATGAACCGGTCGGTCAGCGACTTGATCGTCTCGCCGTTCTCGACCGCGCGGCGGATGATCTTGTCCTCGATGTCGGTGATGTTGCGCACGTACGTGACCCGATAGCCGATCGCACGCAGCCAGCGCTGGACGAGGTCGAACACGACCAGCATGCGCGCGTGGCCCACGTGACAATAGTCGTAGACGGTGATTCCGCATACGTACATCCGCACTTCGCCGGGCTGGCGCGGCACGAAAACTTGCTTGTCACGCGCGAGCGTGTTGTAGATGCGCAGTGATTCCATAGAGATGAACCGTGAGCCGAAGGAAACCGCCCTGGCGAAGCTCGCCCAGCATGCGAAACGGACGGACCATCTGCCGCGGCACCAGGCCGCGCGTCCTCGATATCACATGGGGCGGTCAGGCTGCAAGCACAGCGGTGACGGCCACGAGAGGCTAAGAAAGACTGTCTGCCGCTCGCCGGAACGCGCAGACGTTTTGTTAGAATGGCTCGGAGTATAACATTCCGATTTACGCCTATGAAACCTCATCGCGGCCGCGCGCCGAGCGCTGCGACCCTCGTCGCGACCACCGTCATGAGCGTCGCGCTGACGCTTTTCGCGGCTCCCGCGGCGCATGCGCAGAAGGCCCCTGCGGTCGCCGACGGCACCCCCGAAATCGACGCGTCGATCGCCGGCAAGCAGTGGAAGCAGGCGCTCGCGCAGCTCGACGCGCGCATCGCGTCGAACCCGCACGACGTGCAGGCGCAGTTCAAGCGCGGCACCGTGCTCGCCCGCCTGAACCGCGACGACGACGCGATCCAGCAGTTCGTCGCGATCACGCAGGCCTACCCCGAACTGCCCGAACCGTACAACAACCTCGCCGCGCTCTACGCGAAGCACGGCCGCTACGACGAAGCGCGCAGCGCACTCGTCATCGCGACGCAATCGAACCCGAGCTACTCGCTCGCGTACGAGAACCTCGGCGACCTTTATCTGCGCCTCGCGGCCGAATCGTACAAGCGCGCGCAATCGCTCGGCCGCACGAGCGGCGCGACTGCGCAACGCCTCGCCGACCTGCAGAAGATCGTGTCGCCACCGAAGGCGGCAGCGAACGCGCGCGCCGTCACGCCCGCCACGCGCGCGTACACCGATCGCGCCGCCGCGAACGTGAGCACCACCACGCTGCCGATGTCGCCGACGTTCCAGTTCAATGGTCCGTCCGGTGCGCTGACAGCGCCGTACGTCGCGCCGTCGCAGTAAGCGGCGCAACCTTCCTTCCCTCCCAATCTGAGGATCGCAATGAAACGTCTGTTGCTGGCGCTTGGCGGCGCCGCCCTTCTCGCGACCGCGCCCGCGTTCGCGCAATCGGCCACCGCGCACCCCGTCGTGCAGCTGAAGACCTCGCAGGGCGACATCCGCGTCGAGCTCTATCCGGAGAAGGCGCCGAAGACGGTCGCCAACTTCCTCGATTACGTGAAGGCCGGCCAGTACAACGGCACGATCTTCCATCGCGTGATCAAGGGCTTCATGATCCAGGGCGGCGGCTACAAGACCAACTTCGAGGAGAAGCCGACCCGCGCGCCGATCCCGCTGGAAAGCCGCAATGGTCTGAAGAACCTGACGGGCACGATCGCGATGGCGCGTACCAGCGATCCGAATTCGGCCACCGCGCAGTTCTTCATCAACACGGTCGACAACAGCGGCCTCGACTACCCGAACCCGGACGGCAACGGCTATGCGGTGTTCGGCAAGGTCGTGTCGGGCCTCGACGTCGTGAAGAAGATCGAAGGCGTGGCGACGACCTCGCGCGGCCCGATGCAGGACGTACCGGCCCAGCCGGTCCTGATCGAGTCGGCCAGCATCGTCTCGAAATAAGCACCTGCCGGCACGTCCGGCGCCACACGCGGCCGCGTCGCACGACCGGCCGCGTGCCATTTAAACCGCCTTACCGAAGGAATTCATCATGGTTGAACTGCACACGAACCACGGCGTGATCAAGCTCGAGCTGGACGCCGCCAAGGCACCGAAGACGGTCGAGAACTTCCTCAACTACGTGAAGAAGGGTCACTATGACGGCACGGTGTTCCACCGCGTGATCAACGGCTTCATGATTCAAGGCGGCGGCTTCGAGCCGGGCCTGAAGCAGAAGCCGACCGACGCGCCGATCGACAACGAAGCAAACAACGGCCTGAAGAACGACAACTACACGATCGCGATGGCGCGCACGAACGATCCGCACTCGGCGACCGCCCAGTTCTTCATCAACGTGAACGACAACGACTTCCTGAACCACTCGTCGCCGACGCCGCAGGGCTGGGGTTACGCGGTGTTCGGCAAGGTCGTCGAAGGCCAGGACGTGGTCGACAAGATCAAGGGCGTCAAGACGGGCAACGCGGGCTTCCACCAGGACGTCCCGACCGACGACGTCGTGATCGAAAAGGCCGTGGTGGTCTGACGCATAGTCCGTTACGGAGGCACTTCGATGTTGCAGGAGAGTCCGCCGCGAAGCGTCTCCGCGGGCGTGCCGGGCGAGCGCGAATACGCGCAAGCCGCACGCCCGTTCCTGTTTCTCTCCGATCTGCACTTGAGCGAGGCGATTCCGAAGACGGTCGCCGCGTTCGAGCATTTCGTGAAATACACGGCCGACAGCGCCGACTCGGTGTTCATCCTCGGCGACCTGTTCGAATACTGGATCGGCGACGACGTGCTCGACCACGATCCGTTCGCGGCGCGCATGGCCGCGCTGATGCATACGTTCTCGGAACGCGGGATCGCGCTCTACGTGATGCACGGCAATCGCGATTTCCTGCTCGGCCGGCGCTTCATGAAGGCGGCCGGCGCGATGCTGCTGCCGGACCCGGCGCTGATCACGTCGTTCGGCCAGCGCATCGTGCTCGCGCACGGCGACGCGCAATGCACGGCCGATCGCGGCTACCAGATATTTCGGCGGTTTGCCCGCAATGGCATCGCGCAAGCACTGTTTCTCGCGTGGCCGTTCCGCTGGCGTTGCGCGCTCGCGCAACGGATGCGCTCGAACAGCGAAGCGGGACGGATGCGCCCCGCTTCGCCGCGCTACGACGTCACGCGTGAAGGCATCGCCGCGCTGTTCCGGAAGAGCCGCGCGAGCGTAATCATTCACGGCCACACGCATCGCCCCGCAAGTCACGCCGAACCGGGCGGGATTCGCTGGGTACTGCCGGACTGGGATCTCGACCACGGCAAGCCGCGCGGCGGCTATCTGCGCGTCGACGCCGAAGGCATCCACGCGATGCCGCTCGACTGACTCGATCGGCACTGCCGGCCGCCGCCGGCGTGCACCGCGTTACGACTGGCGCTCGAGCGCCTTGCCCTCCAGCACCGCCGACAGCCTGCGCAGATCGAGACGCGCTGCGTCCGCGCCCTGCAGCGTTTCCAGATGCGCGCCGAGTTGCTCGAGCGCCGCGACGATCTCGTCCACGCGCCGGCTTTCCTTCGCCGCGTGGTCGATCAGGCCGTGAATCGCGAGTGACATCGGGTCGTCCGCGTTCGGCGTGATCCCGTACGCGCAGAATGCGGCGCGCTCGGGCTGCGGCTTCGATTGCGCCGGCATCACGATGCGCGCCGGATTGCCGACCGCGGTGCCACCTGCCGGCACCGGCTTCACGACGACCGCGTTCGAACCGATCTTCGCGCCCGCGCCGACCGTGAAACCGCCGAGCACCTTCGCGCCCGCGCCGACGATCACGCCGGCCTCGAGCGTCGGGTGGCGCTTCGCGCCGCGCGTGAGCGAGGTGCCGCCGAGCGTCACGCCCTGATAGATCGTGCAGTCGTCACCGACGATTGCGGTTTCGCCGATCACGACACCCATCCCGTGATCGATGAACACGCGCCGGCCGATCGTCGCGCCCGGGTGAATCTCGATACCCGTCAGGAAGCGCCCGGCCTGCGACGCGAAGCGTGCGAGCCAGTAGCGTTTCGCGCGCCAGCATGCATGCGCGAAGCGATGCAGCACGAGCGCCTGCAGCCCCGGGTAACAGGTCAGCACTTCCCAGGCACTGCGAGCGGCGGGATCCCGCTCGCGAATCGTCGCAACGTCTTCGCGCAGTCTAGTGAACATGATCTGGTCTGGGCTGGGAAAAGGCCGGCGTGCCCCGCCGGCAATGGCCGGCCGTTATCGCACCGGGTAATTTGCTTATGACGTCCGCCGATTGTAGGGCCACTCGCGCGCGGCCGCACGGCGTCGCGCGTTCACCCCGCCGGCGGCACGGGTATTCGTGCGGAACGCCCGTAGCAGCCTGTCGACGAGGCCATCCGGTGGATCGGCGCCAACCAGGTCACTGACATCGAGCGGCCGATGCAACGCGGCGTTCGCGGCGGGAACGCAGCCGCCCGGCGCGCGAGCGCCCGGTAGCCGGCGTGCCGACCCGCTTACGCGTCGCCCTCGGGCGTGCCGGATTTCAGCAGGATGTGCTTCGCGATGCCGCGCAGGATGTTGACTTCCTCGCGCTCGAGACCGGTGCGTGCGAACAGGCGCCGCAGCCGCGGCATCAGCTTCTTCGGATTGCGCGGATCGAGAAAATCGAGCGCGATCAGCGCGTTCTCGAGGTGCGCGTACATCCGCTCGATCTCATCGCTCTGCGCGAGCGTGCCGGCTTCCGCCGGCGCCCGGTGCGACGGCTCGCTCCCCTGCTCCAGGAGCGCGACGCGCAGTTCATACGCGAGCACCTGCACGGCCTGCGCGAGGTTCAGCGAGCTGTAAGCCGGATTCGCCGGGATGTGCGCGAGCGCGCTGCACTGTTCGACGTGCTCGTTCGCGAGACCCGTGCGCTCGTTGCCGAACACGAACGCGACGTCGCCGGTGCCGACCTGCGTGCACGCCTGTTCGGCGGCCGCGCGCGGCGCAAGGCGCGGCGGCCCGTATTCGCGCGTGCGGGCAGTCAGCGCGATCGACCAGTGGACGCCGGACAGTGCGTCGCCGAGCGTGGGCACGACATGCGCGGACGCGAGGACGTCATCCGCGCCGCTCGCCATCGCGATCGCTTCGGGGTCGCTCTGCACATGCGGCACGCGCGGCGCAACCAGTACGAGCCTGGAGAAACCCATCGTCTTCAGCGCGCGGGCGGCCGCCCCGACATTGCCGGGATGGCTCGGCTCGACGAGCACGAAACGGGTGGACGTGAAGCCGCCGGACGGCGGCAGGGGCGAGGCCGTGCCCGATTCGGACGGCGCGGCGGGATTCTGCGGGGTTTCCACTACATACGACTCGGTTCATCAGAATGGCAGTATGGTATCGCCATCGCCCCGGCAAACCCACTCGTCCGGACGGCCAGTGGGGTTTCCCCGCATTCCGGCCACCTGAAACTCTCGAAAATCGGGTAAAATCATGCGTTTACGTGTCGCATCCCGTGCGACACGGGTCGTACCCTGCTCTTTGTCAATTCGCGTCTCATCTCGCCCGGCACGTTTGCGCCGTTCCGGGCGGTGTGTTCCACTTCGTGGCGGCCCGTGCCGCCGGCTACAGGATCCAGGCTCATGCATCCCATGCTCAACATCGCTGTCAAGGCTGCGCGCCGCGCCGGACAGATCATCAACCGTGCCTCCCTCGACCTCGACCTGATCGAGATCCGCAAGAAGCAACAGAATGACTTCGTCACCGAAGTGGACAAGGCCGCCGAAGAGGCGATCATCGAGACGCTGAAGACCGCCTACCCCGACCACGCGATCCTCGCGGAGGAATCGGGCGAATCCGAGAACGAATCCGAATTCAAGTGGATCATCGATCCGCTCGACGGCACGACCAACTTCATCCACGGCTTCCCGTACTACTGCGTGTCGATCGCGCTCGAGCACAAGGGCGTCGTCACGCAGGCCGTCATCTACGATCCGAACAAGAACGATCTGTTCACGGCCACCCGCGGCCGCGGCGCGTACCTGAACGACCGCCGCATCCGCGTCGGCCGTCGCGACCGCCTGGCGGACGCGCTGGTGGGGACCGGCTTCCCGTTCCGCGAAAAGGACGGCCTCGACGCATATGCGCGCCTGTTCACCGAAATGACGCAGGCGTGCACGGGGCTGCGCCGTCCGGGCGCGGCCGCGCTCGACCTCGCGAACGTCGCGGCCGGCCGTCTCGATGCGTTCTTCGAGCAGGGCATCAACGTGTGGGACATGGCGGCGGGCAGCCTGCTGATCACCGAAGCCGGCGGCCTCGTCGGCAACTACACGGGCGACGCCGACTTCCTGCATCGTCATGAGATCGTCGCGGCGAACCCGAAGATCTACGCGCAGATGATCCCGATCCTGAACCGCTACAGCCGCGTACATCCGGCAGCGGAGTAAATCCGGGCCGCGCCCGCGCGGCGCGGCTGACCCAGCACCGCTGCCGCCGGCACGCCGCCCCGCCCGTCTCAACACCGCCACGACTTCGTGGCGACCGTATCCGAATACTCATGTTACGGCTAAGCGAACTTAAACTCCCGCTCGACCACCCCGAGAGCGCCCTCGAGGCCGCGATCCGTGCGCGCCTCGCGGAGCTTGGCGTGCCGGCAGACGGGCTCCTCCGTTACACGGTGTTCCGCCGTGCGCACGATGCGCGCAAGCGCGCCGACATCAAGCTCACGTATATCGTCGACGTCGAAGTCAAGGACGAAGCGGCCGTGCTTCCGCGACTCGCCGGCACGCCGCATTGCGGCGTGACGCCCGACATGGCGTACCACTTCGTCACGAAGGCGCCCGAGCACGCCAACTTCCTGCGCCCCGTCGTCATCGGCATGGGGCCGTGCGGCCTGTTTGCCGGCCTGATCCTCGCGCAGATGGGTTTCCGCCCCATCATCCTCGAGCGCGGCAAGGCCGTGCGCGAGCGCACCAAGGACACCTTCGGCCTGTGGCGCAAGAGCGTCCTCAATCCCGAGTCCAACGTGCAGTTTGGCGAAGGCGGGGCCGGGACGTTTTCCGACGGCAAGCTTTACAGCCAGATCAAGGATCCCCACCACTACGGCCGCAAGGTGCTCGACGAATTCGTCAAGGCCGGCGCGCCGGAAGACATCCTGTACCTGAGCCGGCCGCACATCGGCACGTTCCGCCTCGTCAGCATGGTGGAAAAGATGCGCGCGACCATCCACGAACTGGGCGGTGAAGTGCGCTTCGAAACCCGGGTCGAGGACATCGAAATCGACCAGGGCAAGGTGCGCTCGCTGACGCTGTCGAACGGCGAAACGCTCCGGTGCGATCACGTGGTGCTGGCCGTGGGCCACAGCGCGCGAGACACGTTCCAGATGCTGCACGAGCGCGGCGTGTACGTCGAAGCGAAGCCGTTCTCGCTGGGTTTCCGGATCGAACATCCGCAGGGGCTGATCGATCGCAGCCGCTTCGGCAAGTTCGCGGGTCACAAGCAACTCGGCGCGGCCGACTACAAGGTCGTCCATCACTGCAGCAACGGACGCGCGGTCTACAGCTTCTGCATGTGCCCCGGCGGCACGGTGGTCGCGGCGACCTCCGAGCCGGGCCGCGTGGTCACCAACGGCATGAGCCAGTATTCCCGCGCCGAGCGCAACGCGAATGCGGGCATCGTCGTCGGCATCACGCCGGAAGACTATCCGGGCGGACCGCTTGCGGGCATCGCGTTCCAGCGCAAATGGGAAGAACGCGCGTTCGAGCTCGGTGGCGGCGATTACAGCGCGCCGGGCCAGCTGGTCGGCGATTTCATCGCGGGCCGGCCGTCGACGTCGCTCGGCTCCGTGGTGCCGTCGTACAAACCGGGCGTGCGCCCGACCGATCTCAGCACCGCGCTGCCCGACTACGTGATCGAAGCCATTCGTGAAGCGCTGCCGCAAATCGACAAGAAGATCGCCGGCTTCGCGATGCACGATGCGGTGCTCACCGGCGTGGAGACGCGCACGTCGTCCCCGATCCGGATCCGGCGCAAGGACGATTACCAGAGCGTGAACGTCGAAGGCCTGTATCCGGCCGGCGAAGGCGCAGGGTATGCGGGCGGCATCTATTCCGCAGCGATCGACGGTATCGAAGTCGCGCAGGCGGTGGCGCTCGATCTGATGTCGGCGCACACGTCCTGATATTGCAGGCCGGGCTCGGCGCACGTATGCCCATGCGCCGAGTCAAGCCTGCATTTTCAATGCTTGCCCGGGGCGAGCTCCAATCGCCACATCGGGCCGACGGTCTCCGACCGTGATCTCCGGCCTTTGCGATGCGCCGCGGCCATTCAGAGGCCGGTATGCCGAACACGACTGACGCCGGGCCTGATTTCGCTTTGGTACACTTGGCGCCCAGGTTCTCTACGTTTCCACGCATCCATGGCCGCTGCACAGTCAGACAACGCGTCATCTGATTTCATGCCGGCTGACCTCAGGCAAAGCGTGATTACGCAGACGTTGCCGCATTCCCAGGTCGGCATCAGCCGACTGAAGACATCTCGTAGAAACATTGGCCGAACTGCGCCATATGAACTTGAAGACGCAGATCTCATCGTGTTGCAATTGCGTGCGTTCGGCGAACAGGAATTGTGGCTTGACGGACGCGTTGCCCGCTTTGTCCCCTATGACGCAGGGACCGTCACGATTCATGACCTCGATCGCAGATGGGTTTCCGACCTGAAGGGGGCGTTCGACTGCATCCATTTTCACCTCCCTCGCCGAACGCTGGAGGAGACGGTCGATGAAATCGGAGGCAGGCAGCGACCACAGCTTTACTTGCCGCCGCATTTGAGTGCGACGGATCCGATCATCCAGCGGCTGGGCCACGCTCTGCTCCCCGCTTTAGCGCAGCCCGAGCATGCATCTCAGCTTTTTATCGACCATGTCGCGCTCGCCTTCCAGGCGCATGTCGCGCGCCTGTATGGCGGCGTCAGCGAGCGCCGGGAGAAGTCGACCTGCAAACTCACTGCGTGGCAGGAGCGAATGGCGAAAGGACTTCTTCTCGAACACCTAACCGGGAACATATCGATTGCCGATGTGGCGAAAGCATGCGGCCTGTCTCGCGGCCATTTCGTCAAAGCCTTTCATCAGACCACCGGGTTACCGCCCCATCGCTGGCTGATCAATCAGCGCATCGAGCAAGCAATGATGTACATGCGCACGTCGTCCATGCCCCTGCAAATGATCTCGGATGCATGCGGCTTCGCCGACCAGAGCCACTTCACGAGAACATTTACGCGCGTCACCGGCGTTACACCGCGTCGTTGGCGCACGGACAACGTTTGAGGGCCGCATGAGCGACGCCTCGCTTTCGCAAGCGGGCATCTCTTTCTTGTCCGGCATGATCCGACAAGTCTTGGCGCACAAAGCTACGCCAAGACCTGCGCCACGCCGATCGATCGTCACTGCGCAGGTCGATCGCTGCGCGTGACCAGATTTCCCTTTAGTGCCGCGCTCATCGGCATGTCAAGATTCGCACCATGTGGCGGAATAGGTGATTCAAACCATTTTGCGTACAGGCGAGTGAATTCGCCACTCTTCATGAGCCGAGTGAGCGTGCCATCGACGAGTCGCTTGAACGCCGGATCGTCTTTGCGCACCATGCATGCGTATGGCTCCACCTGCAACGCGTCTCCCGTCACGGCCCACGTACTCGGGTCGTCCGCGTTGGCCCTGAGCCCATAAAGCAGAACGTCATCGAGGGCGAGCGCTGCCGCTTTGTCGTCCGCGACGATCTTTAGTGCGTCGGCGTAGTCCTTTGTCAGCACGACTTCGGCATCGATGTGCTGCGCTTCGAGTTGGCGTCGCAGCGTTTTTTCGTTCGTACTCCCGCTGACTGTCACGACGGCCTTATGCGCGAGGTCGGCATAGTCGCCAATGCGTGACGCCCGTTTTGCCATCAGCCGCGTACCGGCATAAAAGTAATTGATCGAAAACGCGACGTCCTTGCCACGCGCCGAGGTGTTTGTCGTCGACCCGCACTCCAGATCGTAGGTGCCATTGACGAGCAGCGGAATTCGATTTTGACCGGTGACCGGCACGTAAGCGACCTTCAGATCCGGTCTGCGAAGTACCTTGCGAACGTCGTCGACGATTGCTTCCGTTACGTCCATCGAAAAGCCGACGGCTTTATGCGGTGTCAGCAGGTAGCTGAACGGCACGGCGGCTTCCCTGTACGAAACAACGATTTGATTGGACCGGGAGATTTTGTCCAACGTCTGCGCATTGGCGGTCATCGACGCGGCACACCCCGCGAATAATGCGGCAAGCATGGCAAAGGATGGGGATCTCATGATGCCTCTTTCACGACGTCTTCCCTGCAGAAGCTCGATTTGCCGAGCCGGCTCCGTCAGTAGCGGACCGCACGTCGTATCCCTTGCCGCGCGTCCATCAATTCCGACGTGAATTCACTTTAAGCGGAGTCGATCGCCCCCGATTGACTCAGGTCAACGGCGCAGCGGCCTCCTAACAAGTGCCGGGACGGAGTTTCAGCACGACGCCGCAACCCGTATCGAGATTCGGTTGGTCGACAGGCCGCCTGCCCGCCTTGGCTGATCGATAAGCGTCATGCCGGCAAGACAAGCACCGGCGCTATCCCTTGGGGCCATCCGACCGGCCAAGCCGCACGAGCCAGAATTGTTGCCGGACACGGAGTCGGATCGCGCGATCTGCTGGCCTATCGGCCAACTTCGACCGTATTCGTCAAAGCCACTGGCAAACTTGGGAAACTCAAGCAACAACTTGATGCCGGATCTATGACCACGCTGTCGCCCGAGGCCTTTGCTGGCCGCACTCCGATGATGCGGCAGTACTCGCGCCTTACCTGATAAGGCTCGGCGCACGAACCTACGCCACGACCTACGCTGGCTCTTTCGAGGATCGACCGTTACCCACCGATCACAGACATCCAGCAGGCGCTTAGATCTGCTGCTGCCCGCCATCGACGAACAGCTCGATGCCGTTCACGAAGCTCGCGTCGTCCGACGCAAGGAACAACGCAGCGCTTGCGATCTCTCCGGGCTCGCCGAGGCGCCCCATCGGGATCTGGGCAGCCAGGTAATCGGCAAGACCCTGGCGTTGGACTGCATCGTCACCGGCGAGGTCGAGCAAGCCGGGCGTGCGCGTCGCACCCGGGCTGATTGTATTGACCCGGACGCGGCGATCCTTCAGATCGAGAATCCAGCTGCGTACGAAGGCGCGCACCGCGGCTTTCGAAGCCGAATACACGCTGAATGCAGCCGTGCCCGCGCTGCCTGCCGTTGAACCGGTAAGAATCACCGACGCCCCCTCGGTGAGCAGCGGCAACGCTTTTTGCACCGTGAAGAGCACGCCCTTCACATTGCGATCGAAGGTGTCGTCGTAGTGTTCTTCGGTGATGCTGCCAAGCGACAGCATCGAACCGCCGCCGGCGTTGGCGAACAGCACGTCGAGACGCCCCTGTTCTTCCTTGATCTGCGCATACAGCGCGTCGAGCTCACCCAGCTTTGTGGAATCGACACGTACCCCCGTCGCGTTGCCGCCCGCTTCGCGGATGCCCTTCACTGCGGCATCTAGTTCAGCCTGACGGCGGCCGGTGAGGTAGACGTGCGCGCCTTCTGCCGCGAAACGCTGTGCGGTGGCGAGGCCGATGCCGCTGGTTGCGCCGGTAACGAGTGCAATCTTGTTGTCGAGCTTGCGTGCCATGGTGCTTCTCCGTTCGTTCGGTAAGTGGATGACTGCGTTCGGTGTTTCGTGCTGCGATGTGAGGAGAATATCGACGTCCAAGGCTTATCGAAATAGAATTGATTGCAATCAAACGTTGCAAAAATGAAAAGATGAGGGGAAATGGCGAAGCTGCCTGATTTCGAAGGACTTGCTATGTTCGCGAAGGTCGCGGAGGAAGGATCGTTCGCGGCCGCGGCGCGCGCGATGGGCGTGTCGGTGGCGACGGTCTCGCGGGGCGTCGCCCGTCTCGAAGACCGGTTGGGCGCGCGGCTCTTCAACCGCACGTCGCGCCAACTCTCGCTCACCGAGTTCGGCCGGACGATCTGCGATAAGGCCGGAGAGATCTACCGTCAGGCCGAAGAAGCAGAAAGCGCCGCGCGCGAAATGTCGGTGCAGCCGCGCGGACTGGTGCGCCTGGCTGTACCGATGTCGTTCGGGCTGCGCTGGGTCGCGCCGCTGCTGCCCGCGTTTTTTCGCGCGTATCCGGAGGTGTCGATCGACCTGCATCTTTCGGATGCGTCAGTCGATCTGGTTGCCGATGGGTTTGACGCCGCACTGCGCATTGCCGCGCTGCCTGATTCGTCGCTGGTGGCACGACGCCTGTGCCCGGTCACACAATTCGTGGTGGCGTCGCCCGCGTACCTGAAGCGCGAAGGGCGGCCCGCGCATCCGCGCGAGCTGGCGGACCGGCCATGCCTTTCATACGCGTATCGCGCGCGCAGCGATTTGTGGCGCTTCACGAACGCTGCAGGCGAGGAGGAGCCGGTCAAGCCGACCGGCCCGTTGCGCGTGACGAATTCCGATGCGCTGCTGCCCACGCTGCTCGACGGCCTCGCAATTGCCGAGTTGCCCGAATTCGTCGCCAGCGAATATCTGGCCGATGGCCGCCTTGAGGCGATCCTCACCGACTGGTCGCTGACGAAGGGCGGCCTTTACTTCGTCACGCCATCGGCGCGTGCACGTCCGGCGAAGGTGGCGGTGCTGTCCGATTATTTTGCGGAGCATCTCTCGGAGCCGTCATGGCGATGGCCGAAGTAACGCAGTGGCGAGGATGAGCCCACACTCTGGATGGCCGAGCATCATTGCATTGCCGCAATGATGGATCTCAAGCAATTCCATTTCGCAAATATCGCGCGCCCCGTATCGTCCTTCCCACTCACTGGACGACATCATGTCAAAGGTTATAGGCGACAACTGGCCGAATGGCGAACTTCGAGGTGTCCGGTTCGGGCCGCTGGTAAACTTGGGCAACCAAAGCAACTTTTCCCGATCACATGAGCACGCCACCCACGGCCGCACCTGCCCCCGTCACTCCAATGATGCAGCAGTACCTGCGCATCAAGGCCGATCACCCCGACACGCTCGTCTTCTACCGGATGGGCGACTTCTACGAACTGTTCTTCGAGGATGCGGAGAGAGCGGCGCGTCTGCTCGATCTAACCCTCACGCAGCGCGGCGCATCGGCCGGCACGCCGATCAAGATGGCCGGCGTCCCGCATCACGCGGTCGAACAGTATCTGGCGAAGCTCGTAAAGATGGGCGAATCGGTCGCGATCTGCGAGCAGATCGGCGACCCTGCGACGTCGAAGGGGCCGGTCGAGCGCAAGGTCGTGCGCGTCGTCACGCCCGGCACGCTGACCGACGCGGCGCTGCTGTCCGACAAGAACGACGTCTACCTGCTCGCGATGTGCGCGGGCCACAACAAGCGTGGCGTGGCGGTCAACATCGGCCTCGCGTGGCTGAACCTCGCAAGCGGCGCGCTACGGCTCGCCGAAATCGAACCCGAGCAGCTCGGCGCCGCGCTCGAACGCATCCGGCCGGCCGAGATCCTCACGGCGGACGGCACGACCGACGCCGTGCCCGCCGGCGCCGGTGCGATCAAGCGCGTGCCGGCATGGCATTTCGATATCGCGTCGGGCACGCAGCGCCTGTGCGACCAGCTCGACGTCGCGGGCCTCGACGGCTTCGGCGCGCATTCGCTGACGAGCGCATGCGGAGCTGCCGGCGCACTGCTGCTGTACGCGGCCGCCACGCAGGGTCAGCAGCTGCGTCACGTGCGCAGCCTGAAGGTCGAGAACGAAACCGAATACATCGGGCTCGATCCGGCAACGCGCCGCAACCTCGAACTGACCGAAACGCTGCGCGGCACCGAATCGCCAACGCTGTACTCGCTGCTCGACACATGCTGCACGACGATGGGCAGCCGCCTGCTGCGTCACTGGCTGCATCACCCGCCGCGCGCGTCCGTCGCCGCACAGTCACGCCAGCAAGCGATCGGCGCACTGCTCGAAGCGCCCGCGAACGCGAGCCTCGACGCCCTGCGAACCGCACTGCGCCAGATTGCGGACGTCGAACGGATCACCGGGCGTCTCGCGCTGCTGTCCGCGCGCCCGCGCGATCTGTCGAGCCTGCGCGACACGTTCGCCGCGCTGCCCGCGATGCGCGAACGCATCGGCGCGATCGTCGCGAACGCGGATGCGCTCACGCGCATCGACGCGGCGCTTGAACCGCCCGCCGAATGTCTCGACCTGCTGACGAGCGCGATCACCCCAGAGCCTGCCGCGATGGTGCGCGACGGCGGCGTGATCGCGCGCGGCTACGATGCGGAGCTCGACGAGCTGCGCGACATCTCCGAGAACTGCGGGCAGTTCCTGATCGATCTCGAGGCGCGTGAGCGTACCCGCACGGGCATCGCGAACCTGCGCGTCGAATACAACAAGGTGCACGGCTTCTACATCGAGGTCACGCGCGGCCAGACCGACAAGGTGCCCGACGACTATCGCCGCCGCCAGACGCTGAAGAATGCCGAGCGCTACATCACGCCCGAACTGAAGACTTTCGAGGACAAGGCGCTGTCCGCGCAGGAACGCGCGCTGGCCCGCGAGCGCGCGCTGTACGACGGCGTATTGCAGGCTCTGCTGCCGTTCATTGCCGAGTGTCAGCGCGTCGCGTTGGCGCTCGCGGAGCTCGACGTGCTCGCCGCGTTCGCCGAGCGCGCACGCACGCTCGACTGGGTCGCACCCGCCTTCACCGACGAAATCGGCATCGAAATCGAACAGGGGCGTCACCCCGTCGTCGAAGCGCAGGTCGAGCAGTTCATCGCAAACGACTGCCGGTTCGGCGCCGAGCGCAAACTGCTGCTGATCACCGGCCCGAACATGGGCGGTAAGTCGACCTTCATGCGGCAGACGGCGCTGATCGCGCTGATGGCATACGTCGGCAGCTACGTGCCGGCGAAGTCGGCCTGCTTCGGCCCGATCGACCGGATATTCACGCGAATCGGCGCGGCCGACGACCTCGCCGGCGGCCGCTCGACCTTCATGGTCGAGATGACCGAAGCGGCTGCGATCCTGAACGACGCGACACCGCAGAGCCTCGTGCTGATGGACGAAATCGGCCGCGGCACGTCGACGTTCGACGGCCTCGCGCTCGCATGGGCCATCGCGCGTCATCTGCTGGCGCAAAACGGCTGCTACACGCTGTTCGCGACGCATTACTTCGAGTTGACGCAACTGCCCGCCGAATTCCCCCAGGCGGCCAACGTCCACCTGTCGGCCGTAGAGCACGGTCACGGCATCGTGTTCCTGCACGCGGTCAACGAAGGCCCGGCGAACCAGAGCTACGGGCTGCAGGTTGCACAACTCGCGGGCGTGCCGGCACCGGTGATCCGCGCCGCGCGCAAGCATCTCGCGTATCTCGAACAACAGTCGGCCACGCAGCATACGCCGCAGCTCGACCTGTTCAGCGCGCCGCCCGCCGCGACCGACGAACTCGAATGCGCGGATGCGCCTCCACCGTCCAACATCCCGCATCCGGCACTCGAAAGGCTGCGCGACATCGATCCCGACGACCTCAAGCCGCGCGACGCGCTCGACCTGCTGTACGAACTGCGCACGCTCGTCCGCTCGCACGATGCCGACGGGCACGCATAAGCGTACCCCGTCGGGTTGGCCGGCCCGCGCCACCGCTGCGCTGGTCGCGGCGGTGCTCGCGCTGGCGCAGGCCGGCGCGCTGGCCGCGCCGCCCAAACGTGCCGCCGCCCCCTACTCGTTCGCGGTCGTGTCGGGCGTCATCGATACGCCGGCCGACGAGCCAGCCGCGCAACGGCTGTTCGAATCGATCGCGCGCGAGCGCAATCTGGCCTTCGTCGTCTATGCAGGCAACATCAAAGGCGCAAAGGAAGCGTGCCGCGACTCGCTGTATACGCAGCGCGGCGCGATCCTCGACGCATCTCGCGTGCCGCTCGTGTTCATTCCCGGCCACGACGACTGGGTAACGTGCAACACGGCGGCCGGCGGCAACTACGACCCGGTCGAACGTCTGGACTTCCTGCGTCAGACGCTGCTGGCCGACGCGGCGCTGCCCGACCCCGGCGCGCTGCAGATCACGCGCGAAAGTGAAGTCGCCCGGTTCCGGCCCTATCGCGAAAACGCGCGCTGGCTGCATGACGATGTCGTCTACGTCGCGCTGAACGCACCGGCACCGAACAACCACTATCTGACGGCCGGCGGGCGGAACGGCGAATTCGAGGACCGCATCATCGCGAACGGCTTCTGGATCGACCACGCGGCCGAATATGCGAAGCGGCACGAAGCGCGCGCGATCGTGGTGATGTTCGAAGGCGATCCGCAGTTCGATCGCTATGAGCGTGCCGAACGGTTTGCGTGGTTGCGTTTCAACCGGCCGCGCGTCCGCGACGGTTTTCGTGAACTGAAACGGACACTGGTGAAGGCGGCGGCGGTATTCCGCGGCCCGATCCTGGTGGTGCACGCGAGCAGCGAGCCGCTTGCGAACGGCTTCCTGATCGATCGCCCGCTGCATGCGGACGACGGCGTGCTGGTGGGAAATGTGACGCGTGTCGCGATCGGACCGCGTCATCCGGCGAGTCAGTGGGTGAAGGTCAACGTGTCACCGGCACGGCAGACGATCTTCAACGTGAGCGTGCAGGACGTCCCGAAGAATCTGCCGACCCCGCCCGCGCTGCCGGTCGTGCCGCGCGATAACGTCCCGCTGCCGCAGATGCCGGAGATCCCGGCCTTGCCGGCATTGCCCGACTCGTCGTCGGTCGCGCCGCCGCTTCAAGGCGACGGCACGACACCGGACGGCGCTTCGTGGCCCGCGCCGCGCCCTGCTTCAGGGCCGGCGCCCGGCCTGCCTGCCAGCTCAGTGCAGGGTACGCCCTGACGGTGCGTCGCCTTCCTCGTCCTCGTCTTCGTCCTCGTCGACGATTTCGAGGCCTTCCGCGCCATGCGCGTGCTCATGCTCGATCTCGTCTTCGGTCGCTTCGCGAACGTCCTTGACCGTCAGTGCGAATCGCAGCGCCATGCCCGCAAGCGGGTGGTTGCCGTCGAGCACGACCTTGTCCTCGGCGATGTCCGTGACCGTGTAGATCAGCGAATCCACTTCCTCGTCGCCGTCTTCCGGCGTGCCTTCGAACTGCATGCCCACTTCGATCGGCTCGGGAAAACGATCGCGCGGCTCGATCTTCACGAGTTCGGGATCGTAGTCGCCGAACGCGTCCTGCGGCTCGAGCTGAACCTGCGCCTGGTAACCGGGCTCCTGGCCGTCGAGCTGTTCCTCGATCTTGGGGAACGTGCCATCATAGCCGCCGTGCAGATAAACCATCGGCTCGTCGCTTTCCTCGATCAGATTGCCTTGCGCATCCGACAGCTTGTAAGCGACCGACACGACGGTGTTTTTTGCGATTTTCATCCAATTCTCCCAAATACAAGTCTCATTATACGATGCGCAACCGGTCTCAAGCCGAACCGCGGGATGCCGCTGCCGCCCCGCTCGGCGCGCCGCCTTCCGATCTTCCCACACCGCTGCTCGGCGGCCTCTCGCCGGCGCAATTCATGCGCCGCTACTGGCAGAAGAAGCCGCTGCTGATCCGCCAGGCGATCCCCGGCGTGAAGCCGCCGGTGACGCGCGACTCACTGTTCGAGCTGGCAGCCGACTATGACGCCGAATCGCGACTGATCACCCATTTTCGTAACAAGTGGCAACTGGCCCACGGTCCCTTCGAGCCGGGCGCGCTGCCTGCCGTTTCGCGAAAGTCCTGGTCCTTGCTCGTGCAGGGGCTCGACCTGCACGTGGACGCGGCACGCGCGCTGCTCGACCGCTTCCGCTTCATCCCGGACGCACGCCTCGACGACCTGATGATTTCGTACGCGACCGACGGAGGCGGCGTCGGCCCGCACTTCGACTCGTACGACGTATTCCTGCTACAGGTCGAGGGCCGGCGCCGTTGGCGCATCGGTGCGCAGAAGGACCTGTCGCTGCAGCCGGACGTCCCGTTGAAGATCCTCGAGCATTTTGAGCCGAGCGACGAGTGGGTGCTGGAGCCGGGCGACATGCTGTACCTGCCGCCGCACATCGCGCACGACGGCGTGGCCGAAGGCGAATGCATGACCTGCTCGATCGGCTTTCGGGCGCCGTCCGCCGGGGAGCTGGGCGCGCAATTCCTGTATTACCTCGCGGAGCGCGGCGGCCTGCGCGACGAGCGTGGCGACGCGCTTTACCGCGACCCGAAGCAGCCGGCGGTCGACACCCCGGCGCAACTGCCGCCGGCGATGGTCGAGCGCGTCGCCGAGATCGTCGATGCGATCCGCTGGCGCAAGCGTGACGTCGCCGAATTCCTCGGTTGCTACCTGAGCGAACCCAAATCGAACGTCGTATTCGAGCCGCCGGCGCGCCCGCTGTCCGAGGCCGCGTTCGTCGCGCAGGCGTCGCGCCGGGGCGTGTATCTCGACAGACGGGCCGCATTGATGTATAACGCGCGCTCGTACTTCATTAATGGCGAGGAAGAACCGCTCGAGCACGCCGGCGAATGGCTGCCCGAACTGGCCAATCTGCGCCACATGGAGGCGAAACGGTTTGTAACACTATCCCGGGTTCCCTCAATGACAGCCTTGCTGCACGAGTGGTATTGTGCGGGCTGGATACGGGTCGGAAACCGGATTTAGTGAGCCGCCCCGTATGCCCGTGCAGATCAAATTCTGTATGGGAAAGACAACGTATTGACCCCGCATTTGTCGACGGTCGATAGGAAAGTGCATATAATTTCCGCCCAAGCCGTAGGGAAGATTCACGCTCTAGAAGTGCGTCTCCACCAGCGGCCCAGGTCGGTGTTGGAGCACATTACCGGTATTGTTTCGCGCTGTTGCTTACCTTTAACCATAAAAGGACGTGATCATGAAGAAATCCCTCCTCGTAGCTTCCCTGTTGGCTGCTGTTGCACTGGCTGCTTGCAACAAGAGCGCTGATCAAGCTGCTTCGTCGGCTGCTAGCGACGCATCGGCTGCTGCTTCGTCGGCTGCTTCGGCAGTTGCTGGTGCTGCGAGCGACGCAGCTGCTGCTGCTTCGTCGGCTACGGCTGCTGCGAGCGACGCAGCTGCTGCTGTGGCGTCGGCTGCTTCGGCAGCGACGGCTGCTCCGGCTTCGGGCGCAAGCCAGTAAGCCTCAGCATCAGCTGAAAAAAAACCGGCCCTTCGGGCCGGTTTTTTTACGTCTGTCGGTTGCGCGCATCGTATCCGGCGGCTGGACCGGCCAAGAGCCGTCCTGTGCGCCGATCCTGCGCCCGCTCAGCCGAGCGTCAGCCAGTCGAAGCCCGCGTCCTGCGTGGCCACGACCACTTCCTCCCCGTCCGTTCCCAGCACGCCGGCCAATGCCTGGCGGGCCAGCTCGGGCCGGTTGTTCTGCTGGCTCAGGTGCGCCGCGACAAGGTGCTGGAGGCGGCTGCGTTCGAGCGATGCGAGGATGCCCGCGGCGGCGGCGTTGCTCAGGTGGCCGTGATTGCCACCGATCCGCGCCTTCAGCGACTGCGGATAGCGGCTCCCGGCGAGCATCTCGGTATCGTGGTTGGATTCGAGCACCAGCGCGTCACAACCGCTCAGAACGGCCGTGATATGCGGCGTGGCCATCCCGACGTCGGTCAGCACGCCGAGCCGGCGGCAACCGTCCATGAAGACGAACTGGAGCGGTTCCCGCGCGTCATGGGGCACCGTATATGGCATCACGGCCAGATCGCGAATCGCGGCTGTCTCGTCGCCCCACAACACGCGGAGATCGACATCGGCTTCGTCCGCGCCCACCGCGCGTGCCGTGCCCCAGCTCATGTAGAGCGGCAGCGACCCGCGCCGCGCGAGCGTCAGCGCGCTGCCGACGTGGTCACTGTGTTCGTGGGTGATGAGGATCGCATCGAGATCGTCGATGCCGAGATTCAGGCGGCCGAGGCGGCGCTCGACCTCCTTCGCTGAAAAACCGCAGTCGAGCAGCACGCGGGTGGTCGTCGTGCCGCTCGCGACCTCGACGACCAGCGCGTTGCCTTCGCTGCCGCTACCGAGGCTGGCGAAGCGCACGCGATCAGTTCAACTGGGCGTGCAGCAGCGAAATGATCCGCTGCGCGTCCGACGAGTTGTCGACCTTGCCGGTCGCGTCGACCACCGCGACCTGCGTGCCGCCACTGCCCTGCGCGCGCACGTTGACCAGATATTCCTTGCCCGGCTTCGCCGCCGACGGGCCGCCGTAGAACAGCTTGCCGAACAGCCCGTCGCGCTTGAGCTCTTCCATCGTGTTCGCGTAACGGACCGTGTACAGGCCCTTCTCGCGGTCGCGATTGTCGACCGCGAAGTTGGTGCGGTCGAGCGCGAGACCGACGCGCAGCCACGCACGGTCGAACGATTCCGCCAGTTGCAGCGTCGCGGCACCGCTGCTCGTATCGCTCACCTGCGCCGGCGCCGTCGCGGGACGCGCATCGGTCAGCAGTTGCTTCGCCTGCGCGTCGCTCAGGCCGAACTTCTGCATCAGCTTCGTCAGGAACACAGCCTCGAGCACCGGATTGCGCGGACGCTCTTCCCAGCGCGACGACGTGCCGCCCTGCGGGCCGACCATCATTTCCTCCATCGCGCTGTGCGTGATCGAGATGTCGGTGTTGCCGTCCGGCGTGCGGTTCACGAGCGTGCGGAAACGGTCGCGCGTGCCCGACGAGTACGCGAAGTCGATGACCTTGCCGATCGTGCGGCGGAACCAGTCATCGGGAATGTTCGCGCGGTTCTCGGCCCAGTCGGTGGCCATGATGCCGGTCGACGGTGCGTCGGTCTTCAGCGAGAAGCCATTCTCCTGCCAGAATTCCTTCAGGATCGGCCACAGCTGCTCGGGCGAGCGCCCGTCCACGACGAGCCAGCGGCGGTCGCCGTCGCGCTCGATATGCATGCCGAGCGGATCCTGCGCGCTCGGGACACCGTCGGTCGCGTTGCCGGCGGCCGTCGTCGCCCGCGGCGGCAGCGTGCCGAGACCAGCGTTGCTCGGCGGCGCGACGAACTGCTGGGTCGTCGGCACCGGCTTCAGGTCGCTCGGCACCGCGAGCGGCGGCGCCGAACCCGTGTTCTTGTAGTTGACCCGGTCTGGAGCCAGATAATCGTTCAGCGTATCGCAGCCGGCGAGCGCGCCCAGCGCCAGCGCCACCACCGAAACCTGGATGGCGCGAGAGGAAAAGGCGAAACGTTTCATGAAATCCTTCGTCTTGCTAGAACGCTCGTCAGGAGCGGCGCCGGACGGAGCCGGCCGGTGCGGGTTGATGAGGGGTCGAGCCGGCGGCCGCAGGACGCGGCCGCCTGGGCATCAGAGGACGCCGGCCTCGACGAGGGCCGAACGCACGACGTCGTGACAGCGCTCGTCGAGCGGCGTGAGCGGCAGGCGGATGCCGCCCTGCATCTTGCCCATCGCCTGCAGCGCCCACTTCACCGGAATCGGGTTCGCCTCGACAAACAGGTTCTTGTGCAGCGACAGCAGCTTCATGTGCAGCTCGCGCGCCGTTGCGACGTCGCCGGCCAGCGCCGCGCGGCACAGGTCGCTCATCGCGCGCGGCGCGACGTTCGCCGTCACCGAGATGTTGCCGTGGCCGCCGAGCAGCATCAGCGCGATCGCGGTCGGATCGTCGCCGCTGTAGATCGCGAAATGCTTCGGCGCGGCCTTGATCAGGTGCGCGGCGCGATCGATGTTGCCGGTCGCGTCCTTCACACCGATGATGCCCGGCACCTGAGCGAGGCGCAGCGTCGTCTCGTGCGCCATGTCCGCGACCGTACGGCCGGGCACGTTGTACAGAATCACCGGCAGGTCGACCGCCTCGGCGATCATCTTGAAGTGCCGGTACATCCCTTCCTGCGTCGGCTTGTTGTAGTACGGCACGACCTGCAGCGTCGCGTCGGCGCCGACGGCCTTCGCATGCTTCGTCAGTTCGATCGCTTCGGCGGTCGAGTTGCCGCCCGC
This sequence comes from Burkholderia sp. Bp9004, assembly GCF_003858025.1. Lineage (NCBI taxonomy): Bacteria > Pseudomonadati > Pseudomonadota > Betaproteobacteria > Burkholderiales > Burkholderiaceae > Burkholderia > Burkholderia sp. Bp9004. Next base: position 46,689 of record NZ_QTQD01000020.1, read on the forward strand.
GCCCGCGATGATCGGGATGCGCTTCGCCGCATGCTCGACCGCCGTGCGGATCATCAGGATGTGCTCTTCAACGTTGAGCGTTGCCGACTCGCCGCTCGTGCCGACCACGACGAGTGCGTCGGTGCCTTCCGCGATGTGCCAGTCGATCAGTTTGCGAAACGCCGGCAGGTCAAGACTGCCGTCTTCGAGCATAGGGGTGACGATCGCGGGGATGCTGCCGCGGATTTGAATGCCGTCTTGGGTGCCGTTAGCCATGAAACGCGATTGATTGTTGTACCGGTAAACGTTGAGATTGTAGCGGATTAGCCGGGCAGTTCGTAACGTGGAATTCCCGCCCCCGCTGTCGGGGTCGCGCCCTCGCGTACCGCGCAGATGCGCTGCACGAACGCCTCGCGCGGCGCGGCGACGAATCCGTCCTCGTACGCAACCACCCGCAGGCGGCCACGCACCGCGTCCAGCAACTCGCCCGGGGCGAGCAGGAACGCAGGATTGGACGGCTTGCCGACCGTTTCGTTTCCTTGCGCGAAGGTTTCGTAGATCAGCACGCCGCCCGGCGCCACCGCATCGAGCAGTCGGGGCCAGAGCGGGCGATGCAGATAATGGGTGACGATCACCGCCGCGAACGACGCACCGGCCGGCAGCGGCCAGGGCGCGCCCTCGAGATCGGCGTCGCGCACATCGACACCAGGAATCGCGCGCAATGCGGCCAGCGCGGCCGCATCGCGGTCGAGCGCGACGACTGGATGCCCGTGCGACGCAAACCAGCGTGCATGGCGACCACCGCCCGCGGCGACGTCGAGCACCGTGCCGCTCGCCGGAACGAGTCGTGACCAGCGGGCGACCCAGCGCGACGGTTCGGTCTGGGCCACGTGGCCGCCCGCGGCGGCAATCACAGGTTCGCGCATGCCGTCAGATCAGGTGTACGACAGGCCCATCGCCTCGCGCACGTCGCGCATCGTCTCGACCGCGTGCTTGCGCGCCTTGTCGCAGCCGTCCGCGACGATCGCGCGCAGCAGCGACGGATCGTCCATGTACTTCTGTGCGCGCTCGAGCATCGGCTGCTGTTCGCGCAGGATCCCTTCGACCACCGGCTGCTTGCAGTCGAGGCAGCCGATGCCCGCCGAGCGGCAGCCGCTCTGCACCCACTGGTGCGTCGCTTCGTCCGTATAGACCTGATGCAGCTGCCACACCGGGCACTTGTCCGGATCGCCCGGATCGGTGCGGCGCACGCGTGCCGGATCGGTCGGCATCGTGCGGACCTTCTTCGTGATCGTCTCCGCATCCTCGCGCAGGCCGATCGTATTGCCGTACGACTTCGACATCTTCTGGCCGTCGAGACCCGGCATCCGGGACGCTTCGGTCAAAAGCGCCTGCGGCTCGACCAGGATGATCTTGCGCGCGCCTTCGAGATAGCCGAACAGGCGCTCGCGGTCGCTCATCGACAGGCTCTGCGATTCCTGCAGCATCGCGCGCGCCTGTTCGAGCGCCTCGTCGTCGCCTTCCTGCTGGTACGCGTTGCGCAGCTCGTGATAAAGCTTCGCGCGCTTGCCGCCGAGCTTCTTCGCGGCTTCGAGCGCCTTCTCCTCGAAGCCCGGCTCGCGGCCGTACAAGTAGTTGAAGCGGCGTGCGATCTCGCGCGTCATCTCGACGTGCGGCACCTGATCCTCGCCGACCGGCACGAGCGAGCCGCGATACAGCAGGATGTCGGCCGCCATCAGTACCGGGTAGCCGAGGAAGCCGTAGGTCGACAGGTCCTTGTCCTTCAGCTTCTCCATCTGCTCCTTGTAGGTCGGCACGCGTTCGAGCCAGCCGAGCGGCGTGCTCATGCCGAGCAGCAACGCGAGTTCCGCATGTTCGGGCACCTTGCTCTGGATGAACAGCGTCGCCTGCGCCGGATCGATACCGGACGCGAGCCAGTCGATCAGCACGTCCCACACGTTCTTCTCGATGACCTCGGGTGTTTCGTAGTGCGTCGTCAGCGCATGCCAGTCAACCACGCAGAAGAAGCACGGGTACTCGGACTGCAGCTTCACCCAGTTTTTCAGCACGCCGTGGTAGTGGCCGAGGTGCAGCGACCCGGTGGGTCGCATGCCGGAGAAAATACGATCTGGGAACATGATTGTCGTTAGAAAAGCGAGGCGAAGGGAGACAGGATGGCGCTCAGCACGCCGGCCGCGGCATTCACGAGCGGCCGCAGCCAGAAGTTCGTCAGCACGCCCGTCGAGACCAGCACGAGGACGATGATGAAACCGTAAGGCTCGATTCGCGACAGCGCGATCGATTGCTTCGGCGGCAGCAGCGCCGCCAGGATGCGGCCGCCGTCGAGCGGCGGCAGCGGAAACAGGTTCAGCACGCCGAGCACCAGGTTCGCGCTAACGCCTGCGTAGGCCATCCGCGTGAAGAACGGCTCGTCGATGCCGGCAGCGGGCAGCACGATGGTCAGCACGCCCCAGATCAGTGCCTGCACGAAGTTGCAGGCCGGGCCAGCCAGCGACACCCACAGGCTGCCCCAGCGCGGATCGCGCAGGTTGCCGAACGATACCGGCACCGGCTTCGCATAGCCAAACAGGAACGCGCCGCCCGTCAGGAAATACATCGCGAGCGGGATCGCGATCGTGCCGAGCGGATCGATGTGGCGCATCGGGTTGAACGACACGCGCCCCATCATGTAGGCGGTGTTGTCGCCGAGCAGGCGCGCGGCATAGCCGTGCGCAGCCTCGTGCAACGTGATCGCGAAGATCACGGGCAGCGCGTAGACGGCGATGGTCTGTATCAGGGAAGCGTCCATATTGCGTTATTGTAACAAGCGCACTCGCGCAAAAATGAATGGCGCTTACGCGGCCGAAAGCCCGAACGGTTCGAGCGCACCGCGCCCGGCACGCACGAGCTGCGGCTCGTCGCCCGTCAGGTCGATCACCGTCGACGGTTCGCGCGGACACGCACCACCGTCGATCACGAGATCGACCTGCTTCTCGAGCCGCGCGCGGATGTCGTCAGGATCGTTGAGCGGCTCGTCGTCCGGCGGCAGGATCAGCGTCGTGCCAAGCAGCGGCTGTCCGAGCGATTCGAGCAGCGCGAGCGTGATCGCGTGATCGGGCACGCGCAGCCCGATCGTCTTGCGCGACGGGTGCGACAGACGACGCGGCACTTCCTTCGTCGCCTGCAGGATGAACACGTACGGGCCCGGCGTCACCGACTTGATCTGCCGGTACTGACGATTGTCCACCATCGCGAAGTTGGCCAGTTCCGACAGGTCGCGCACGAGCAGTGACAGGTGCTGCTTCTCGTCGAGGCCGCGGATGCGGCGCACGCGCTCGACTGCATCCTTGTCATCGAGGTGGCACGCGAGCGCGTAGCTCGAATCGGTCGGCATCGCGATCACGCCGCCCTTGCTGACGATGTCCGCGGCCTGCTTGATCAGGCGCGGCTGCGGATTATCCGGATGAATCCTGAAGAACTGGGACATGGGGACACGTAAAGAGGGAGAAGTCGGATGCGCGCCTCGACGGCAGCGCCAGCGGCAAGCAGCCGCGGTACGTCAGAGCCAGCGCTCCCAGAGCGGTTTCAGGTCGGGCGGCAAAGGCGGCAGGCTGCCGAGCTCGATGCGGCCCTCGCCCGGCGCATGGAAATCCGAGCCGCGCGACACCTCGAAGCCGAAGCGGCGCGCGACGTCCGCGTATTCGCGGTACTGGTCGGGCGTGTGGCTGCCCGTAATGACCTCGATCGCGCGGCCGCCGAGATCGATGAATTCACCGAAAAACGCATCGAATTCGACCGGCGTGTAGCGGTAGCGGCCCGGGTGCGCGACCACGGCCTCGCCGCCCGCCGCGCGAATCCATGCAACGGCGTCGGACAACGTCGCCCAGCGGTGCGGGACGAACCCGGGCTTGCCGTCGCCGAGCAGGCGGTCGAACACATCGGAGGTCGATTCGGCATGGCCGTTCTCGACCAGGAAGCGCGCGAAGTGGGTGCGCGAGATCAGGTCGGGATTCGATACGTACTTCAGCGCGCCTTCGTACGCGCCGGGAATGCCGAGCGTCTCGAGCTGCGCGGCAATCGCCCGCGCACGCGCGGCGCGGCCGTGGCGCGTGCGGTAGAGGCCGTCGACGAGCGTCGGGTTCGACGGATCGATGTGCAGCCCGACGATATGCACGGTGCGCGACGCCCACGTGACCGAAATCTCGACGCCGCTCAGGTAGCGCATCCCCAGCGCCTCCGCCTCGCTGCGCGCTGCCGCCTGGCCGCCGATCTCGTCGTGGTCGGTCAGCGCCCACAGGGTCACGCCGCCGGCATGGGCGCGGCGCGCGACGTCGGCAGGCGACAGCAACCCGTCGGAAACATTCGAATGGCAGTGGAGATCAGCGTTCATTGTCGATATGGCAGGTGAAGCTTCATTCTACTGCAATGCGGCAATTGCGCCGCCCGCCTGCCCCGCCGCCGCCACACGCCTACGCGCAGAACGCCTCGATCAGCGCCGCGATCTGCTCCGGCTGGTCGTGATGAACCATGTGGCCGGCATCCTCGACGAGCTTTTCGCGCCAGTCGGGGAACGCGCCGAAGCGCGCCTTGAACTCCGGCAGCGGGATGTCGCCGGCGAGATACGCGAGCGTCGGCGAATTGACGGCCTCGATGTGCAGCACCTTCGCGCGCACCTGCTTCCAGACGGCCATCACCTCGTCGAGCCGGTACAGCTGCGGGCCCGCCATCTTGTGCGCGGGGTCCGCCAACAGGTGGTAGAGGCCGTCATCGCCACGCTTCGACCAGTGCGCGGCGAGGAACGCGGCGCGGTGCGGATCGAGCCGCGGATTGGTCTTGATCAGCCGGGCCGCCACGTCGTCGAGCGACGTGTACGGGCGCAACACGGGCGGCTCGCGCAGCTCGTCAAGCCAGCCGCGCAGCCGGCGCGGCGCCTGCTCGGCCCGCGCGGGGGCGAGCCCGAACCCTTCGAGGTCGACCACGCGCCGCACGCGCTCCGGGCGCGCGCCCGCGTACAGGCACACGACGTTGGCCCCCATGCTGTGCCCGACCAGATTGACTTCGCCGGTGGGTGCATAGTGATCGACGAGCGCATCGAGGTCGCCCAGGTACTCGTGGAACCAGTAATGACCGCCGCCCTGTCTCGCGACCGGCCAGTCGGACAGGCCGAAGCCGCGTGCATCCGGCGCGATCACTTGCCAGTCGCCCGCGAGCGCGTCGACGACGAACTGGAACGATGCCGCGACGTCCATCCAGCCATGCAGCATGAACAGCGTCGGCGCATCGGGCCGGCCCCAGCGCCGCACATGCAGCTTGACGCCGCGCACCGTGACGAAATCGGAAACAGAACTCGAGGCACTCATTGCAGCCGCCAAAAAAAGAATGATCGTTCGATTATAGCGATGACGCCTCCATTCCGGCGCCTGGCAGTCGAGGCAGCTCTCTAGCGACGGCGCGCGGAATCGGCCTGTCGGACGCCGCGGACATGCTGCCGGACGATCCGCGAGGCCGACGCAGCGACAGCCTTCGCCCGCCCGCCGGGAGCCGGCGGCGCCCGGACGTGCTAGCCCGCCGCGTTGCCGTCCGCCGCGTCCTGCGCGGCGAGCTCGTCCAGCTCCGCCTGCTCGAATCCCGCGGTGCGGCGCGCGTCGAAATTGAACGGGCCGCGCAGCCGCGGCGCATGGTACTGCTCGGCGAGCTCGCGGTAGGCCGGCACCGGATCGCGGCCGGCCTCGTCGCACAGGTACCGGAACCAGCGATTCCCGATCGCGACGTGGCCGATCTCGTCGCGCAGGATCACGTCGAGGATCGCCGCGGACGCATCGTCGCCCGCCTGCACGAGCCGCGCCCGGATCGGCGGCGACGCGTCGAGTCCGCGCGCCTCGAGCGTGCGCGGCACGAGCGCCATCCGCGCGAGCGGATCGGCCTTGGTCCGCTCGCACATCTCCCACAGCCCGTTGTGCGCGGGAAAATCCCCGTACGCATGCCCGAACTCGGCGAGCCGCGCGGACAACAGCGTGAAGTGATGAGCCTCCTCGGCCGCGACCTTCAGCCAGTCCGCATAGAATGCGCCGGGCATCCCGGCGAAGCGCCACACGGCGTCGAGCGCGAGGTTGATCGCGTTGAATTCGATATGCGCGAGGGCGTGCAGCAGCACCGCGCGCCCCGCGGGCGAGCGCATGCTGCGGCGCTCGAGCTCGCGCGGCTCGACGAGCGGCGGGCGCGCCGGACGGCCGGGCAGGTCGGTCGGTTCGTCCAGATCGAGCGTCGGTGCGATCGTGGCCTGCCGGGCCAGCAGCGCGTCATGCAGCGCGCGGACCCGAGCGGCCTTCGCGGCCGGCTCGGACATCCGCAGGGCGTCCAGCGCGGCGCGACGCACGCAGTGTGGCGCAGCCATGAAAGAAGAAGGCTCCATGTTCATCAAACCGGGCACCGCCAGTGCGCATGCACGCGACGGTTTACAATGTACGTTTGTGCCGTCACGCAATGCACCCGGCACGCCAGACGCGCCATTCTACCGGCGCCCATCATCGAAGAGACCAGGAGACTCCGTGACGATCTACAAACTGGGCGAGACGGCCCCGACGATCCACGAAAGCGTATTCGTCGCCGATACGGCGGCCATCATCGGCAAGGTCGTGCTCGAGGAAAACGCGAGCGTATGGTTCGGCGCGACGATTCGCGGCGACAACGAGACGATCTCGGTCGGTGCCGGCAGCAACGTCCAGGAAGGCGCGGTCCTGCATACGGACCCCGGATTTCCTCTGACGATTGCCGAAAACGTGACGATCGGGCACCAGGCGATGCTGCACGGATGCACGATCGGGGAAGGTTCGCTGATCGGGATTCAGGCGGTGGTCTTGAATGGAGCGGTCATCGGCCGCAACTGTCTGGTTGGTGCCGGCGCGGTCGTGACAGAAGGCAAGACGTTCCCGGACAACTCGCTGATTCTCGGCGCCCCGGCGAAAGTCGTGCGCGAGCTGTCGGCAGACGACATCGCGCGGCTGCGCGCAAATGCGAAGACGTACGTCGAACGACGCGCGCATTTCAAGGAGCAACTCGTGCGGATCGGCTGATTCGCGCGGATTTCAAGGAAGAAGAGTGAGCGACCAGTTACAGAAATTCATGTTCAATTCGGCACCCGTGCGCGGCGAGATCGTGTCGCTGCGCAACACGTGGCAAGAGGTGCTTTCCCGCCGTGACTACCCTGCCCCGGTGCGCACGGTGCTCGGCGAGATGATGGCTGCGTGTGCGCTGCTGTCCGCGAACCTGAAATTTCACGGCACCCTGATCATGCAGATCTTCGGCGACGGGCCGGTCCAGATGCTGGTCGTCCAGTGCGGCTCGGACCTGTCGATGCGCGCCACGGCCAAGTTCGCCGGCGACGTCGCGCAGACGATCGGCGACGACACGCACTTCGCGTCGCTCGTCAACGCGAGCGGCCACGGCCGATGCGTGATCACGCTCGACCCGGCCGAGAAGCTGCCGGGCCAGCAGCCGTACCAAGGCATCGTGCCGCTGAACGGCGTCGACGGTCCGCTCGAATCGGTATCGCAAGTGCTCGAGCATTACATGCATCACTCGGAGCAGCTCGACACGCGGCTGTGGCTCGCGGCCGATCGCGACCGCGCGGTCGGCATGCTGCTGCAGAAGCTGCCGGGCGACGGCGGCATCGTGCCGCGCAACGCCGAGACCGACGCCGACACGTGGGAGCGCGTCTGCACGCTCGGCGGCACGCTGTCCGCGAAGGAATTGCTCGAGGTCGAACCGGAAGTCGTGTTCCGTCGGCTCTTCTGGCAGGAAAACGTGCAGCACTTCGACCCGGCCGGTACGCGCTTCCAGTGCTCGTGCTCGCGCGAGAAGGTCGGCGCGATGCTGCGCATGCTCGGGCGCGACGAAGTCGACAGCGTGATCGTCGAGCGCGGTCACGTCGAGATCCACTGCGAGTTCTGCAACCAGCGCTACGAGTTCGATCCCGTCGACGTCGCGCAGCTGTTCGCCGCGCCGGAACTCGCGACCGGCATCACGCCCGCGACCGATCAGCGTCACTGAGCGAGCGGCGCGCCCGTGCCGGCCATGCACGGCGCGGGTGCATAATGACGCACGAGCGTCGCACGCAACGGCCCAGGCGCCGGAGGTCCGCCTTCGGCACAAACCGCTTTCCGCTGTCGGCGCGCTGCTGGAGAAACACATGAATCGCCCGTTCCGCACCCTCGTCCTGACCAGTGTCGCAGCCGGCACACTGGCCCTCGCCGGCTGCGCGGTGCAGCCGCCTTCGTCGACGATCCTGAGCCGCCTGCCCGAACCGGGCGCTTCGGCCGGCCAGCCGCCCGCACTGTCGAGTGCGGAGCGCAAACGCTACGACGAGATCGACCGGCAAGCGCTGCGCGAGCAGAACGACGCGATGGCGGCGGAGGCCGCCGCGCGCGCGTGGGCGTATTACTCGCCGCCCCCCGTGACCGTCTACGGCGGCTATTACGGCGGCGGTTGGGGAAACCGGTGGGGCACCGGCATCGGATATGGCTACGGTTATCCGGGCTGGTGGTGGTGATGCGTGACGCGTGTCGACCGATTCGATTGACGACTGGCAGGAAATAAAAAAGCGCGGCATTTCCCGCGCTTTTTCAATGGTTCGGACTCCCGCGCTCAGTGATGCGCGGCTTTGCCCTTCTCGCCGCCATGATGCCGCGATGGCTTCGCGATCGACTGCGGGTTCGGCACGACACGCACGGGCGCGGCGGAAACGGTACCGCGCGTCGACATGCTCGAAGGCGTGTTGTTCAGCGGCGCCGCCGGCGCATTCGGCGACACGAACTGCACGAATACTTCGCCGTCCTTCACCATGCCCATCTCGTAGCGCGCGCGCTCCTCGATGGCCGCGGTACCGCCCTGCAGATCCTGCACTTCGCCCGCGATCCGTTCATTGCGCAGCTTCTCGTCCGCGTTCTTCTGCAGTTGATCGCCGAGTTGCTGGCGCAATTCATGCACCCGCAACCAGCCGCCGTGTCCCCACCATAGGGGGTACTGAATGAGCGCCAGCAAGGCAATCAGGACGACAGTGACAAGCCGCATGTAGAAGACGCAGATATAAGAAGCGCCGCTCCGCGCGACATGCACAGAGCGGCGTCGAGATGACGAACCCGATAGTAGCGCGTTAGCGCAGGTTATAGAAAGCCGATTTGCCCGGGTAGCTCGCGATATCGCCGAGGTCTTCCTCGATGCGCAGCAGCTGGTTGTACTTCGAGATGCGGTCGCTGCGCGACAGCGAACCCGTCTTGATCTGACCGGCGTTCAAGCCGACCGCGATGTCCGCGATCGTCGAATCTTCCGTTTCACCCGAGCGGTGCGAGATCACGGCCGTGTAGCCCGCGCGCTTCGCCATTTCGATTGCCGCGAACGTTTCGGTCAGCGTACCGATCTGGTTGATCTTGATGAGGATCGAGTTCGCGATACCCTTCTCGATGCCTTCCTTCAGGATGCGCGTGTTCGTGACGAACAGGTCGTCACCGACGAGCTGCACCTTCTTGCCGAGGCGCTCGGTCAACAGCTTCCAGCCGTCCCAGTCGCCTTCGTGCATGCCGTCCTCGATCGACACGATCGGGAACTTGTCGGCGAGCGTCGCGAGGTAGTCGGTGAATTCGGCCGACGACAGTTGCAGGCCTTCGCCCGCGAGCTGGTACTTGCCGTCGTGGTAGAACTCGGATGCCGCGCAGTCGAGCGCGAGCAGCACGTCTTCGCCCGCACGGTAGCCGGCCTTCTCGATCGCCTGCAGGATCGTCGACAGGCACTCGTCGTTGCTGCCGAAGTTCGGCGCGAAGCCGCCTTCGTCGCCGACTGCCGTGCTCATGCCGCGGTCGCTCAGGATCTTCTTCAGCGCGTGGAACACTTCCGCGCCGCAACGCAGGGCTTCACGGAACGTCGGCTGGCTCACCGGGACGATCATGAATTCCTGGATGTCGAGGCTGTTGTTCGCGTGCGCGCCGCCGTTGACGATGTTCATCATCGGGACGGGCAGCTGCATCGCGCCCGAGCCGCCGAAGTAGCGGTACAGCGGCAGGCCGGCTTCTTCAGCGGCTGCCTTCGCGACGGCCATCGACACGGCCAGCATCGCGTTCGCGCCGAGGCGCGACTTGTTGTCGGTGCCGTCCAGCTCGAGCAGCGTCTTGTCGAGGAACGCCTGTTCCGACGCGTCGAGGCCCATGATGGCTTCGGAGATTTCGGTGTTGATATGCTCGACTGCCTTCAGCACGCCCTTGCCGTTGTAGCGGCCGGCTTCGCCGTCGCGCAGTTCGATCGCTTCACGCGAGCCGGTGGACGCGCCCGACGGCACCGCCGCGCGGCCCATCGTGCCCGATTCGAGCAGCACGTCGCATTCGACGGTGGGGTTGCCGCGCGAATCCAGAATCTCGCGGCCGATGATATCTACGATTGCACTCATGGGTTTCCTCTGAGAATGACGATGGATTCTTCAAACTGCGACGGCGCGCGCGCCTGAACCGCTTTCGCTACTGACGCGCGAAGCCGTCACAAGGTTCATTCGATCTTTAATTGAAATCGTTTTCCAGGAACGGATTGCGCTTCACCGCCTGATCGAGCGTGACGAGCGTCTCCAGCAGCGCACCCATCCGGTTCAGCGGCACCGCGTTCGGGCCGTCCGACTTCGCCTCGGCCGGATTCGGGTGCGTTTCCATGAAGAGGCCCGCGACGCCCGTCGCGACCGCCGCACGCGCGAGCACCGGCACGAATTCGCGCTGGCCGCCCGAGCTCGTGCCCTGCCCGCCCGGCAGCTGCACCGAGTGGGTCGCGTCGAACACGACCGGCGCGTTCGTCTCGCGCATGATCGCGAGCGAACGCATGTCGGACACAAGGTTGTTGTAGCCGAACGAGACGCCACGCTCGCACGCCATGAAGCGGTCTTCCGACAGACCTGCTTCACGCGCCGCGTCGCGCGCCTTGTCGATCACGTTCTTCATGTCGTGCGGCGCGAGGAACTGACCCTTCTTGATGTTGACGGGCTTGCCCGAGCGCGCGCACGCGTGGATGAAGTCGGTCTGGCGGCACAGGAATGCGGGCGTTTGCAGCACGTCGACGACCGACGCGACCTGCTCGATCTCTTCGATCGAATGCACGTCGGTCAGCACCGGCAGGCCGAGCTGACGCTTCACCTCGCCGAGGATCCGCAGCCCCTCGTCCATTCCGAGGCCGCGAAACGACTTGCCCGAGCTGCGATTCGCCTTGTCGTAGGACGACTTGTAGATGAACGGAACGTTCAGCTTCTCGCAGATCTCCTTCAGGCGGCCCGCCGTGTCGATCGTCATTTGCTCCGATTCGACGACGCAGGTACCCGCGATCAGGAAGAAAGGCTGGTCGAGACCGACCTCGAAATCGCACAGCTTCATGCTTGCACTCCACGCGCTTGCTTGTTGGCGAGCGCGGCTTCGACGAACGACTTGAACAGGGGATGACCGTCACGCGGCGTGGACGTGAATTCCGGGTGGAACTGGACGCCGACGAACCACGGGTGCATCGAACGCGGCAGCTCCATCATTTCCGGCAGATCCTCGCTCGGGGTACGGGCGCTGATGATAAGGCCGCCGGCTTCGAGCTGGGGCACGAAGCGGTTATTGACTTCATAACGGTGGCGGTGACGCTCGTTCACGTCCTTGCCATAGATCTCTTCGGCCATCGTGCCGGGCTTGATCGGGCAACGTTGCGAGCCGAGGCGCATCGTGCCGCCGAGATCGGATTCCTCGGTGCGCGTCTCGACCTTGCCTTCGCGGTCGTACCACTCGGTAATCAGCGCGACCACGCGTTCCGGCGTATCCGGATCGAATTCCGTGCTGTTCGCCTGCTTCAGGCCGACGACGTCGCGTGCGAATTCGATCACCGCAAGCTGCATGCCGAGGCAGATGCCGAGGTACGGCACCTTCGACTCGCGCGCGTAGCGGATCGCGGCGATCTTGCCTTCCGTGCCACGACGGCCGAAACCGCCCGGCACCAGCACGGCGTCGAGATGCTTCAGGCTATCGACACCGTTCGTCTCGATCTCTTCCGAGTCGATGTACTCGATGTTGACCTTGGTCGACGTGTGCAGCGATGCGTGGCGCAGCGCCTCGATCAGCGACTTGTACGACTCGGTCAGGTCGACATACTTGCCGACCATACCGATCGTGACTTCGTGCTTCGGGTTTTCCAGCTTCTCGACGAGCGCCGACCACATGCTCAGGTCGGCGTCCTTCGGCGACAGCTTCAGCTCTTCGCAGATGATCCGGTCGAGGCCCTGGTCGTGCAGCATCTGCGGAATCTTGTAAATGCTGTCGGCGTCCCACACCGAGATCACGGCGTCTTCCGGCACGTTCGAGAACATCGAGATCTTCTTCGATTCGTCGTCGGGGATGCGGCGATCCGCACGGCACAGCAGCACGTGCGGCAGGATGCCGATCTCGCGCAGCTTCTGCACGCTGTGCTGGGTCGGCTTCGTCTTCAGCTCGCCGGCCGTCGCGACGTACGGCACGAGCGTCAGGTGCACGAAGCACGCGCTGTTGCGACCGAGGCGCAGGCTCATCTGGCGCGCGGCCTCGAGGAACGGCAGCGACTCGATGTCGCCGACCGTGCCGCCGATCTCGACGATCGCGACGTCCGGCTCGCCGCAGGTGGCAGATGCCGCCCCGCGCTCGATGAACGCCTGGATTTCGTTCGTGATGTGCGGAATCACCTGCACGGTCTTGCCGAGATAGTCGCCGCGGCGTTCCTTGCGGATCACCGATTCGTAGATCTGGCCGGTCGTGAAGTTGTTGGCCTTGCGCATCTTCGTGCTGATGAAGCGCTCATAGTGGCCGAGGTCGAGGTCGGTCTCCGCTCCGTCTTCCGTCACGAACACTTCGCCGTGCTGGAACGGGCTCATCGTGCCGGGGTCGACGTTGATGTAGGGATCGAGTTTGAGGAGGGTGACTTTCAGACCGCGCGATTCGAGGATCGCGGCGAGGGAGGCGGCGGCAATACCCTTGCCGAGGGAAGAAACTACGCCGCCGGTGACGAAAACATATTTGGTCATCGCTGAATGCTCGCGGGAAAAACGGATTATACCGTAAAGCCCGCCCTTCTCTCAGCAATTGACGCGATGATCCTGCCCTTTCGCGCTGTGCCACGCCAACCGTGCGCGCCGGGGCGAACCGGCCGTCCGGTCGGTGCAACCGCGCACGCCGGCGCGGTGCACCGGACCGATGCGTCAGGCGCTTTTCGCGAGCGCCGCACTGTCGCGCGGCACGCCACCCTCCGCCATCTTCAGCGAACTCAGCATCCGCTGCAATGCGCGGGCCGTCTCGATCGGCCGCTCCATCGGGAACAGGTGGCTGCCCTCGAGCCATTCGATGCGCCCGCGCGCCGCACGACGCGTCGCATCGAGCCCGACCTGCCGCACTTCGCGCGAGCGCGTACCGGCGAGAAAGCCGAGCGGCACCGGCGCGCCGTGCGCGAGCCGCGGGCCGAGCGTATGCGGCAGCGTCCGGTAGATCAGGTATTCGACCTGCCGGTCGAACGCGAGGACGCGTTCGCCGTCGGCGCCCGCCTGCGGAATGCCGTAGTCGATGTAGTCGGACAGCATCCGCTCGTCCCAGCGCGCGAACGCGGGTTTCTCGTGAAAGTGCCGCCAGGCTTCGTCGCGGCTCACCCAGCGCGTACGCCGGTTGCGCGTCGCGGCCGCCGGCGACAGCCGCTCGTCGAGCCCGGCCCACTGGCTCGCGCGCAATGCGCCGGCGCGCCATCCCGCGATGATCGGCGAATCGATCATCACCACGCCGCGCACCCAGTGCGGCTTCTTCAGCGCAGCCATCAGCGACAGGTAGCCGCCGAGCGAATGGCCGACGAGCCAGACCGGGCGCTCGTAGCGGCTGCCGATGTCGTCGAGCAGTTGCTCGACGAGATGCGGCCAGTCGCGCGTTACCGGGTAGCGGCGGTCGTGACCGATGCGCTCGATGTAGCGCAGCTCGTAGTCGTCTGCCAGCTCGGCGAAGATCGTCCGGTACGTCGATGCCGGAAAACCGTTCGCATGCGAGAAATGGAGGATGTCCTTCAAACGCCGATGTCTCCTTTGCCGGCGGGAGTCAGTGCTTCAGCACTTCCTCCGGCCTCCTCATTCTTGACCCGCGCCATCGCGACGCTCACCGGTCCATCCAGTACCGCCGCTGCGCATCGCGATGACGCTCAAACGCGAAACCGCCGCCCGTCGGGGCGACGTCGAACCTCACGGCCCCGTCGCGATCGGTGCGCGGCAGCGGAATCCCGCGCATTTCGTAGCGCGCAAGGACCGTCCGGTGCGGATGTCCGAATCGATTGCGATAGCCTACAGGAAATACCGCGACGCGCGGCCCGACCGAATCGAGGAAAGGCTCGACCGACGACGTGCGGCTGCCGTGGTGCGGCACAACGAGGATCTGCGCGGCCAGCGCGTCGCGCGCATCGTCCACCAGCCGGCGCTCGGCGCGTGCCTCGATGTCGCCCGTCAGCAGCGCCGACGTGTCGCCCGCGTCGATGCGCAGCACGCACGATTGTTCGTTCGAGGAACCAGCGCCGGCAACACCCGGCGGCCACAACATCGTGAATACGACGCCGTCCCAGGTCCACCGCTGCCCGGCCGCGCACGGCAGCCGATCGGCCACGCCGGCCGCCCGCGCGTCACGCCACAGCCGGTGCTGCGGCGCAATGCCGGCGAGCAGCTGGCGGACCTCGGCGGCCGCATAGACGGCCGCCGCGCCGCCCGCGTGATCGGCGTCCGCATGACTCAGGACGAGCGAATCGACGGTATGGATTCCGCGGGCACGCAATGCCGGCGCGACGATCCGCGCACCGGCATGGGTCGACTCCGCCCCCGGCCCCGCATCGAACAGCAAGGTCCGGCGCGCGGTCTCCACCAGCACCGACGCGCCCTGCCCGACATCGAGCACGGTCAGCCGGAAGCCGCCAGGCGGCGGCGCATCGGGTGCCGGCGCGACCAGCGGCAGCCATGTCATCGGCGCCGCCCAGCGCAGCGGCCAGCCGCGCGGCATCAAGACCCACGCGACACCCACGCACGCAAGCGCCAGAACCGGCCAGTCGGGCATGCGCAGCCAGAACACGCCAGCCGGCCAGTCGGCGAGGTGCCGGAGCAGCGCCATCATCGGTTCGAGCGCCGCATGCGCGAGCCGGAACGCATGTGCGTCCAGCGGCGCGGGCAACCCGATCCCGGCGAGCACGATCGGCGTCACGACGGCGCTGACCCACGGGATCGCAAACGCATTGCCGAACGGGCCCGATACCGAGATCTGAGCGAACCACGCGGCCGTCAGCGGCGCAAGACCGATCGTCACCGCGTACTGCACGCGCGTCGCCTGCGCGACACGGCGCCCGGCACGCTTGCACCAAGCGCGCAGCCTGCGCCAGCGGTCGAGCGGGGCAGTACCGTCCGTCCCACGGTCGTCACCGTCGTCGAATTCGCGCACCGCGCCCCAGCCCGCCACGGACATCAGGATTACGGCGACCGCGCCAAAAGACAGCCAGAACCCGGCCGACACCACCGCCCACGGATCGACAAGCAGCACGCCGCCGAGCGCCGCGCACAACACGGCGGACGTCGGCACGCTGCGTCCGGCAAGATAGGCAGCCGCCCCGGCCGCGATCATCCACCACGCGCGCTGCGCCGGCACGTTGAAGCCGGCAAGCGCCGCGTAGCCAGCGGCGGCCGTCAGCGCCGCCATCGAAGCCGCATAGGGCGCCGGCATCGCGAGCGCCGCGGCATGTCCGCGCCAGCGCAGACGTCGCCAGACCCACGATACGATCCCGCCCGCGATCGCGCCGACGAGTCCGACGTGCAGGCCCGAAATCGCGACCAGATGACTCGTGCCCGTATTGCGCAGCACGCGCCACGCGTCGTCGCCGATGCCGGATTGATCGCCGACCGCGAGCGCGGTCACGATGCCGCGATGGCGCGCGTCGCTGCCGAGCGCGTCACCGATACCGTTGCGCAGCGCGTCGCGCAGCCGATCGATCGACGCGCGCCACCCCGATGCACGTGCGTCGAGCAGTTCCGCCCGCTCGGTCGCGACCACATAGCCGATCGCACGAATGCCCGCGGCGAGCCACGCCGCCTCGCTGTCGCGCACGCCGGGATTCGCCTCGGCATGCGGGCGTTTCAGGCGCACGACGAGGCGCCAGCGCTGCGCGGCGCGCAAATCGGGCATCGCGTTGCGTGCGGCGGGCGCGCCGTAGGTGCGCCACGACAACCGGATCAGCGGAGGGAAACGGGCCAGCCCCGCATCGTTCGATTCGACGGCCAACAGCAGTCGCGCGCCGGTGTCGTCGATCACCGGCAACCCGCTGATCACGCCCGTGACGACGATGTCGCGCCCTTCCCGCTCGACAGGCAGGCCGTCACGCAGCCGCCATTCCGCGCGTGCGGCCGCATAGCCGAATCCGATCGCGCAGGCGGCGCAGGCGCACAGCATCCACCGGAGCGCGACGATCGAGCGGGTTCGACGGCGCCGTGTACACCATGCGAACAGCGCACCGCAACCGGCCAGCACGACCGCGCCGCCTACCCAGCCGCCCATGCCCGGCAACGCCGCCTGCCGCTGCAGCACGACGACGCCGAGCGCAAACGCGATCCACCACACGCGCATCGCACCTCCTCGTCGACCTGGCGCCGCCGTCGATGCGGCACCCTCCAGCAACGATTATGCGGACGAAAGTGCGAGGCGCGGCAGCGCGGCGAGCGCGTTAGCCGTTGTGGATAGGGACAGCGCGTGCGCGTCGATCCCGCGCAGTTCGGCGAGCACGCCGCCGATGCGCGGCACCTGGTCGGGCGCGTTGCGGGACTTGTACGCCCACTCGGGCGCGATGTCGGGCGCATCCGTCTCGACGACGATCGCGTCGAGCGGCAACTGCGCGGCGAGCCGCCGGATCTGCAACGCCCGTCCGAACGTCACGTTGCCGCCGAAACCGAGATGCAGCCCCTGTGCGAGATACGCGTCGGCCTGCTGGAAACTGCCGTTGAACGCATGTGCGATGCCGCGCCGCACGCCGAAGCGGCGCAGCCCGGCGAGCACGCGGTCCTGCGACTTGCGCACGTGGCACAGCACCGGCAGGTCGAATTCGCGCGCGAGCTTGAGCTGCCCCTGATAGAAGAATTGCTGGCGGTCCTCGTCGAGCCCCGGCACGAAGTAGTCGAGACCGATCTCGCCGATCGCGACGAAGCGCGGATCATCGAGGCTCGCCTCGATCTCCATGCGCAGGCGGTCGAGATCCTCGTCGCGCGCGTGCGGCGTATACATCGGATGGATGCCGAGCGCATAAACCGCACCCGGCGTGCGCTGGGCCAGTTCGCGCACGGTCGTGAAATTGTCGCACCCGACGCTTGGGATCACGATGCGCGACACGCCGGCCGCGCGCGCCGCATGCACGACGACGTCGCGGTCGGTGTCGAACTCGGCAGCATCGAGATGGCAATGCGTATCGATCCACATGGCGGCTTTCCTGCGCCCTCGCCGCCGTGCCGGGACTCGCCCGGCGGCACGGCGGGGCGTTCGTTCACACCGGCAGCGCCGGCTCCTCGTGCAGCACGCCGTCGCGCAGGCGCATGATGCGGTCGCAGCGCGCCGCGAGCTCGGGATCGTGCGTGACGATCACGAAGCTCGTTTCGAGCGTCTCGGACAGTTCGAGCATCAGGTTGAACACCGTGTCGGCGGTCGTGCCGTCGAGGTTGCCGGTCGGCTCGTCGGCGAGTACGCAAGCGGGCTTCGTCACCAGCGCGCGCGCGATCGCCACGCGTTGCCGCTCGCCGCCCGACAGCTCGCCCGGCCGGTGCTTCGCACGCGGGCCGAGACCGACGCGTTCGAGCATCGCCTGTGCCTGCGCGCGCGCGTCCTCGGTCGTCATCCGGCGGATGCGCAGCGGCATAGCGACGTTGTCGAGCGCGGTGAATTCCGGCAGCAGGTGATGGAACTGGTAGACGAAGCCGAGCGCGCGATTGCGCAGCTCGTTGCGTTCGCGCTCGGCGAGTTGCGTAAACGGCTTGCCGAGCAGCGACACTTCGCCCGCGCTCGGTTCGTCGAGGCCGCCCAGCACGTGCAGCAGCGTGCTCTTGCCGGAGCCCGACGCGCCGACGATCGCGAGCTTCTCGCCGCGCCGCACCGTCAATTCGGTGTTGTTGAGCACCTGCACGTTGAAGCCGCCCTGCACGAACGCCTTTGTGATCCCGCGCGCCTGAAGCACGTATTCCTGCATACCTGCCGAATCCTGTCTGATGGGTTGTCGTGAATCCGCCAATGCGGTCGCGCGATCATTCATAGCGCAGCGCCTCCGCCGGCTTCACCTTTGCGCCGCGCCAGCTCGGATAGAGCGTGGCGACCGCCGACAGCACGAACGCGATCAGGCCGATCTTGATGACGTCGCCCGCGACGAGCTCCGACGGCAGCTCGCTGATGAAGTACACCGACGGCGGCAGGAACTGCACGCCGAACAGATGCTCGATCATCGGGATCAGCCACGGAATGCTCCACGCGATCAGGCAGCCGAGCGCGACGCCCGACGCGGTGCCGACGAAGCCGATCGTCACGCCCTGCACGACGAAGATCTTCATGATCGAGCCGGGCTGCGCGCCGAGCGTGCGCAGGATCGCGATGTCGGCCTGCTTGTTGGTCACCGTCATCACGAGCGACGACACGAGGTTGAATGCGGCCACCGCGATGATCAGCGTGAGGATGATGAACATCATCCGCTTCTCGATCTGCACGGCCGAGAACCATGTCTTGTTCTGCTGGGTCCAGTCGCGGATGTACAGGCTGCCCGACAGCGTATGCGACAGCTCGACCGCGACCTGCGGCGCCTTCTGCATGTCGGTGAGCCGCAGCCGCACGCCGGTCGGCGCGGACATCCGGAACAGTGCCTCCGCGTCGCGGATGTTGATCATCGCGAGCGTGCTGTCGTATTCGTAGTGGCCCGACTCGAACACGCCGACCACCGTGAACTGCTTGAGTCGCGGCATCATCCCGGCCGGCGTGATCGTCCCTTCGGGCGCGACGAGCGTGACCTTGTCGCCGACCGTCACGCCGAGGTTGCCGGCGAGCGCGTCGCCGAGCACGATGCCGAACTGGCCGGGCACGAGCGCGGCGAGCTGGCCTGCCTTCATGTCCTTGCCGATGTCCGACACCTGCGGTTCGAGCGACGGCTCGACGCCGCGCAGCATCACGCCGCTCACCGCGTCCTGGCGCGTGAGCAGCGCCTGCGCGTCGACGTACGGCGCCGCGCCGACCACCGAAGTATTGCGCCGCGCTTCCTGCGCGGTCAGTTGCCAGTCGGGCATCGAGCCGGTCGGCGAGAACACCTCGACGTGCGCGAGCACCGACAGCATGCGGTCGCGCACTTCCTTCTGGAAGCCGTTCATCACGGACAGCACGACGATCAGCGCCGCGACGCCAAGCGCGATCCCGAGCATCGACACCAGTGCGATGAAGGAAATGAAGCCGTTGCCGGTCGTGCGTTTGCCGGCGCGCGTGTAGCGCCAGCCGATCTGCCATTCGTACGGAAGTTTCAAGCGAATCCTTTCTGCTGGTTACGGCGGGGATGGCGGCCCGTGGCCGGAGCGCCGTCCGGCGGCGGCCGGCCGCCCGGGCACGGCCGAAAAAACGGTCGCCGGACGCAATCGGGCCGTCCGCCGGCCCGATCACGCGCGCAGTTTGCCATACAATGCGCACCATCATGCACGACCGACGCCTCCATTTTCTCGTTCCGTTCGCGCTGCCGTCGGCGGCCGATGCGGCCTCGTCCCTGCACACGCTGGACAGCCCCGCGCTCGAAAAGTTGCTCGCCCGCGCCAACCTCGTCGAGCGCGTGGCAGGCGAGGACTTCCAGCGCACGCTGCCGCACGAGCGCTGGCTGGCCCGCCAGTTCGGCGCGACCCAGGGCAACGCCGCCGACGAGGCGCCGCTCGCACCCTACATGCTGCTGGCGGACGGCGGCGACCCGGGTACCCAGGCCTGGGCGTGCGTCGAGCCCGTCCATGTCGAAATCGCGCACGATCACCTTGTGCTCGTCGACCCGGCGAGCCTCGCGCTCGACGACGGCGACGCAGCCGCCTTGCTGGCAGTCGCGCGCCCGCTGATCGAGGAGCTCGGCGTGCGACTGGAGGCGCCGCAGCCAGCGCGCTGGTACCTGTCCAGTGAGCAGTTCGCCCGCCTCGCCGGCGCAGCGCCGCTGCGCGCGAGCGGCCGCAACATCGAGATCTGGCTGCCGCACGAGGCGCACACCGGCGAACGCTCGCGGATGTGGATGAAGCTGCAGAACGAAGTGCAGATGGCATGGTTCCAGCATCCGGTGAACGAAGCGCGCGAAGCGCGCGGGTTGCCCGCCGTCAATTCGATCTGGTTCCATGCGCAAGGCACGCTGAAGCCGGTCGGCAAGCCGTTCGCACGCGTGCTGTCCGCGTCGCCCGCGGCGCTCGGCCTCGCGCGCGCGGCGCAAACCGATGCCGGCGCCGTGCCGGCCGCATTCGACGCACTGCCCGCCGCCGCCGGCGCGTCGCTCGTCGAGCTGCCCACGCTGTCCGCCCCGTACATCGAGCAGGACTGGCCACGCTGGCACGATGCGCTCGCCGCGCTCGAGCGCGACTGGTTCGCGCCGTCCCTCGCCGCGCTGCAGAACGGCGAGCTGGCCGGCGTCGATTTCACGCTGTGCGGCGACACCAGCTCCGTGACGCTGCACGCGACGCGCGGCGACCTGCGCAAGTTCTGGCGCCGCCGCGCGCTGGCATCCCTGTTCGAATAACCCGACCTGTATGACCCGGATCGTTACCCGCCCCGTCGCGCCCGCCGACGCCGAAGCGCTCGCGCGCCACGGCCTGCATCCCGTCCTCGCGCGCCTGTATGCGTCGCGCGGCGTGCAGTCCCCGACCGACATCGAGACGGCCCTCGCGCGCCTCGTCCCGCCCACCGAACTGAAAGGCTGCGCGGACGCCGCGGCGCTGCTCGCCGACGCGATCGCCGACAAGCGGCGCCTGCTGGTCGTCGCCGACTACGACTGCGACGGCGCAACCGCCTGCGCAGTCGCGGTGCGCGGCCTGCGGATGTTCGGCACGCAGATCGACTACCTGGTGCCGAACCGCTTCGAATACGGCTACGGGCTCACGCCCGAAATCGTCGAACTCGCGGCCGCGCGCAAGCCCGACCTGCTGATCACCGTCGACAACGGGATCGCGAGCGTCGCGGGTGTCGAAGCCGCGAACGCGCGCGGCATCGATGTGCTCGTCACCGACCACCATCTGCCCGGCGACGCGCTGCCCGCCGCGCGCGCGATCGTCAACCCGAACCAGCCTGGCTGCGCGTTCCCGAGCAAGCACATCGCCGGCGTCGGCGTGATGTTCTACGTGCTGCTCGCGCTGCGCGCCGAGCTGCGCCGCCGCGGCGCGTTCGCGAGCAAGGAGGCCGAACCCCGCCTCGACGGACTGCTCGACCTCGTCGCGCTCGGCACCGTCGCCGACGTGGTGCGGCTCGACGGCAACAACCGCGTGCTCGTCGCGCAGGGGCTGCAGCGCATCCGCAACGGCCGCATGCAGCCGGGCATCGCCGCACTGTTCCGCGCGGCCGGCCGCGAGGCGCGCACCGCGTCGGGCTTCGACCTCGGCTTCGGCCTCGGCCCGCGCCTGAACGCCGCCGGGCGGCTGTCGGACATGTCGCTCGGCATCGAGTGCCTGATCACCGACGACATCGGCCGCGCATGGGACCTCGCGCAACAGCTCGACACGATGAACCGCGAGCGCCGCGAGATCGAGGCCGGCATGCAGCAGCAGGCGCTCGCCGATCTCGCCGACGTCGATCCGGCCGACGCATGCACGATCACGCTGTTCAACCCCGAATGGCACCAGGGCGTGATCGGCATCGTCGCCGGGCGGCTCAAGGAGAAGTTCCATCGCCCGTCGTTCACGTTCGCGCATGCGGACGAAGCCGGCACGCGGGTCAAAGGTTCGGGCCGCTCGATTCCCGGCTTCCACCTGCGCGATGCACTCGACCTGGTGTCGAAGCGCGAACCCGACCTGATCGTCGCGTTCGGCGGCCACGCGATGGCGGCCGGCCTTACGCTCGACACCGGCAACGTGCCGCGCTTCGCGGCCGCGTTCGAGGCCGTCGCGCGCGAGTGGTTGTCCGACGACGCGCTGGCGCGCGTGATCGAGACCGACGGCGAACTCGAGGAAGCGTATTTCACGCCGCAGTTCGTCGGGCTGCTCGACGAAGCCGTCTGGGGCCAGGGTTTTCCGGCCCCGCTTTTCTCCGGCGAATTCGACGTCGTGTCGCAGTCACTCGTGAAGGAAAAGCACCTGAAGCTGCAGTTGGCGCGCGGCCGCCAGCGCTTCAACGCGATCTGGTTCAATCACACCGAGCCGCTGCCGGCGAGCGCGCTGATCGCGTACCGCCTCGTGGCCGACACGTGGAACGGCGTGACGCGCGTCCAGCTGATCGTCGAACACGCGGCCGGCTGAACGCCGCCCGCCCGGCCAACCGGCCCGCGGCACTCGCGGGCCGCATGCGCGCCGCACCGAACGCTCGGCCGCGGCGCGCATGCAAGCACGTTCCGCGTCACCGGGAAACCCCGCCGATCGGCTATAATTCCGCTTTTTTACGAAGCAAGAATAGCGAACGATCATGGAAGCGGAACGTCTCAACGCGATCGAAAGCTCCCTGCTCGACCTGCGCACGCGCGCGGGCGAGCTTCGGGGGTATCTTTGACTACGACGCCAAATCTGCGCGTCTGACCGAAGTCAACAAGGAACTCGAAGACCCGAACGTCTGGAACGATTCGAAGAACGCCCAGGCACTCGGCCGCGAGAAGAAGCTGCTCGAAGGCGTCGTCACGACGCTGACGGCACTCGATAGCGACCTGCGCGATGCGCTCGACCTGTTCGAGCTGGCACGCGAGGAAGGCGACGAAGACACCCTCATCGCATCCGAAGACGACGCGAAGAAGCTCGAAGCGCGCGTCGGCGACATCGAATTCCGCCGGATGTTCTCGAACCCGGCCGACCCGAACAACTGCTTCATCGACATCCAGGCCGGCGCCGGCGGCACCGAGGCGTGCGACTGGGCTTCGATGCTGCTGCGCCAGTACCTGCGCTACTGCGAGCGCAAGGGCTTCAAGGCCGAAGTGCTCGAAGAATCCGACGGCGACGTCGCCGGCATCAAGAACGCGACGGTCAAGGTCACGGGCGAATACGCATACGGCTTCCTGCGCACCGAAACGGGCATTCACCGCCTCGTGCGCAAGTCGCCGTTCGACTCGTCGGGCGGCCGCCACACGTCGTTCTCGTCGGTGTTCGTGTATCCGGAAATCGACGACTCGATCGAAGTCGAAGTCAACCCGGCCGACCTGCGCATCGACACGTACCGCGCCTCGGGCGCCGGCGGCCAGCACATCAACAAGACCGACTCGGCCGTGCGGATCACGCACATGCCGACCGGCATCGTCGTGCAGTGCCAGAACGACCGCTCGCAGCACCGCAACCGTGCCGAAGCGATGGCCATGCTGAAGTCGCGCCTGTACGAAGCCGAAATGCGCAAGCGCCAGGCCGAGCAGGACAAGCTCGAATCGAGCAAGACCGATGTGGGCTGGGGCCACCAGATCCGCTCGTACGTGCTCGACCAGAGCCGCGTGAAGGACCTCCGTACGAACGTCGAAATGAGCAACACGCGAGCCGTGCTCGACGGCGATCTCGACGACTTCATCAGCGCGAGCCTCAAACAGGGCGTGTAAGCGCCGCGGCGCGGCCTCTCCGGTCGCGCCGCCCTTCCCGTTGCGTTGCCGCACCCACTCCGAATTCCGACCATCATGACCGAACCGACCCAAACGCAGCCCGCCGTCGCGGCGGACGAAAACCAGATCATCGCCGAGCGCCGCGAGAAGCTGCGCGCATTGCGCGAGCAAGGCGTCGCCTATCCGAACGATTTTCGGCCGACGCATCACGCCGCCGATCTCCAGGCGAAATTCGCCGACTCGGACAAGGCCGCGCTCGAGGCGAACCCGGTCGAGGTGTCGGTCGCCGGCCGCATGATGCTCAAGCGCGTGATGGGCAAGGCGAGCTTCGCGACGGTGCAGGACGGTTCGGGCCAGATCCAGTTCTTCGTGACGCCGAACGACGTCGGCACGGAAACCTACGACGCGTTCAAGAAGTGGGACCTCGGCGACATCGTCGCCGCACGCGGCGTGCTGTTCCGCACCAACAAGGGCGAGCTGTCGGTCCAGTGCAAGGAGCTGCGCCTGCTGTCGAAGGCGCTGCGTCCGCTGCCGGACAAGTTCCACGGCCTCGCCGACCAGGAAATGCGCTACCGCCAGCGCTACGTCGACCTGATCGTCACGCCGGAAACGCGCGACACGTTCCGTGCGCGCACCAAGACCATTGCGTCGATCCGCAAGTTCATGGACAACGCCGACTTCATGGAAGTCGAAACGCCGATGCTGCACCCGATCCCGGGCGGTGCCGCGGCGAAGCCGTTCGTCACGCACCACAACGCGCTCGACATGCAGATGTTCCTGCGTATCGCGCCGGAGCTGTACCTGAAGCGCCTGATCGTCGGCGGCTTCGAACGCGTGTTCGAGATCAACCGCAACTTCCGGAATGAAGGCGTGTCGCCGCGCCACAACCCGGAATTCACGATGATGGAGTTCTACGCCGCGTACACCGACTACCGCTGGCTGATGGACTTCACCGAGCAGCTGATCCGCCAGGCGGCGATCGATGCGCTCGGCACCGCGACGATCCAGTACCAGGGGCGCGAGCTCGACCTCGCGAAGCCGTTCCACCGCCTGACGATCACGCAGGCGATCCAGAAGTACGCGCCGCAGTACACCGACGGCCAGCTGTCGGACGACGCGTTCCTGCGCTCCGAACTGAAGCGCCTCGGCGTGGACGTGTCGCAGCCGGCCTTCCTGAACGCCGGCATCGGCGCGCTGCAGCTCGCGCTGTTCGAGGAAACCGCCGAATCGCAGCTGTGGGAGCCGACCTACATCATCGACTACCCGGTCGAGGTGTCGCCGCTCGCACGCGCATCGGATACGGTGCCGGGCATTACCGAGCGTTTCGAACTGTTCATGACCGGCCGCGAGATCGCGAACGGCTTCTCGGAGCTGAACGATCCGGAAGACCAGGCCGCGCGCTTCAAGAAGCAGGTCGAGCAGAAGGATGCAGGCGACGAGGAAGCGATGTTCTTCGACGCCGACTACATCCGCGCGCTCGAACACGGGATGCCGCCGACGGGTGGTTGCGGGATTGGCATCGACCGTCTCGTGATGCTGCTGACCGACAGCCCGACGATTCGCGACGTGCTGCTGTTCCCGCACCTGCGCCGCGAAGACTGACCGCCCCCCGCGTGCGCCGCGCCCCGCGGCGCACGCGTCAGCTTTGTAACCACGCGTAAATCCCGCTCGCCGGCGTTCGACGGCTTTCGATCCTCCCCCGTTTTATCCCCTCGTCGCGACGGCCCTCTCCGGGTTTTCCCGATAACGCCCGCCCGCTCCCCGCTGCAATTCGTTACACCTTGATACGGTGCGACCCTCGCCCGTGGACGACACTCCTGTTGCGTCACCACGCATGACCACGGGACCAGAACGCGGCGCCGGAACGCCAAGTCTGCTCGCTCCCGAGCGTGGGATCCGGCCAGCGCCAACGTGCGACGCCGGGTCGACACCGGAGAACAAAATGGACAACCAGAATCAAACCACCCCGCAAAAGCAACGCCTCCACCCGCTTATCGCGACCGCGGCAGGCGCCGTGATCGTCGCGAGCCTCGCGGCCACTGCAGCGATCACGGGCATCTTCCCGAAGGCCAACAGCAATAACGCGCAGAACGGCCAGACCCAGGCCGCGCTGATCGCGTCGCAGCCGGCCGTCGATACGGCCGCTGCAGCCAGCGCCGCGCTCGCCGCGCAGGCGCAACAGCAGGCAGCCGAACAGGCCGCGCAGCAGAAGGCGGCTGCCGAGAAGGCCGCGGCAGCCCAGGTCGAACCGAAGCCCGCGCCGCGCCCGGCAGCCACGCACCGCCGCCATACGCCGGCGCCGCAACCGCCGCAATACGCGCAGCAGCCGTCCGCGCCCGCGCAGCCGGCCTATTGCCAGACCTGCGGCACGGTCGTCGCGATCACGCAGACGCGTACGCCGGGTCAGAGTTCGGGGATCGGAGCGGTCGGCGGCGCAGCGGCCGGCGGCCTGCTCGGCAACCAGTTCGGTCACGGCAACGGCCGCACCGCGATGACGATCATCGGCGCGCTCGGCGGCGGTCTCGCCGGCAACCAGGTCGAGAAGCAGGTGCGCGCGGAAACCGACTACCAGGTACAGGTCCAGATGGAAAGCGGCGCGACGCGCACGTTCACGTACCACAACCCGCCGCCGTTCGGCCAGGGTCAGCGCGTGCGGATCGAGAACGGGACGCTGGTCGGCGCCTGACGCCTGACGCATCGCCGGACAGCCCTTGCGCCGTGCCGGAAATGAAAAAGGCTCGTGAAGCATCACGAGCCTTTTCTTTTTGCGGGAGCCTTGCCGGAGCCACATGGCGCGGGGCGCCAGCGCGAACCTCAGTCTTCGTCGTCGAAGTCGGATTCATCGATCCAGTGGGCCTGGATCGCTTCGAGGATCTTCTCGCCCGAGTGCGCCGGGTCGTCGGTGAAGCCGTCCAGATCGATGACCCATTGGCGCAGGTCGACGAAATTGATCTTCTGCGGATCGACCTCCGGATGCTTGTCTGCCAGCGCGATGGCAATTTCGCGCGAATCGGTCCATTTCATGACTTGCTCTCCCGTGTACGCGGCGAGTCCGCCCCGCCGGTCCGTCAGTGATTTTCCTTCGCGTGGTTGATCGAGTACTTCGGGATCTCGACCACCAGGTCCGAATCTTCCTTCACGATTGCCTGGCACGACAGGCGCGACGTCGGCTCGAGGCCCCATGCCTTGTCGAGCAGGTCGTCTTCGTCCTCGTCGGACGGATCGAGATCGTTGAAGCCCTCGCGGATCACCACGTGGCAGGTCGTGCATGCGCACGACTTCTCGCATGCATGCTCGATCTCGATCCCGTTGTCGAGCAGGTTGTCGCAAATACTCTTGCCGGGCGTCGCGTCGATCACTGCGCCGTCCGGGCACAGTTCGACGTGAGGCAGCACCACCAGTTGAGGCATGTCCGTTCCGTCAGTCAGGGTGCGGCGGCTGGCGCCGCACGGTTCAATATCGCGCGGGCCGTCGCCGGCCCGCGTGCATTTCGTTCAGATCTCGTCGAGCCGTCGGCCCGACAGTGCGCGCTTGATGCTCTTGTCCATCCGGCGCGCCGCGAATTCGTCGGTGCCGTCGGCCAGCGTCTTGGTCGCGGTTTCGATCGCGTCCGTGTCGTCGCCCTGCGCGATCGTGCGCAGCGCCGCGACGAGCGCGTCGACCTGCGTGCGTTCGGCGTCATCGAGCAATTCGCCGTCGGTCGCCAGCGCCGCCTGCGTCGCCTCGATCATCCGCTCGGCCTCGACCTGCGCTTCGCGCAGCGCGCGCGCCCGCATGTCGATCTCGGCGGTCTTGAAGCTGTCTTCGAGCATCTTCGCGATGTCGTCGTCGGCGAGGCCGTACGACGGCTTCACGACGACCGACGCCTCGACGCCCGAATGTTGCTCGCGCGCGAACACCGACAGCAACCCGTCCGCATCGACCTGGTAAGTCACGCGGATGCGCGCCGCACCGGCCGTCATCGGCGGGATGCCGCGCAGCTCGAAGCGCGCGAGCGACCGGCAGTCGGCGACGAGCTCGCGCTCGCCTTGCACGACGTGGATCGCCATCGCGGTCTGGCCATCCTTGAAGGTCGTGAATTCCTGCGCACGCGCAATCGGAATCGTCGAATTGCGCGGAATGATCTTCTCGACGAGACCGCCCATCGTCTCGACGCCGAGCGACAGCGGGATCACGTCGAGCAGCAGCCAGTCGTCGCCGCTGCCGCGATTGCCGGCGAGCAGGTCGGCCTGGATCGCCGCGCCGAGCGCGACGACCTGGTCGGGGTCGAGATTGACGAGCGGCGGCTGGCCGAAATGCTTCGCGACCGCCTCGCGGATCACCGGCATGCGCGTCGCGCCGCCGACCAGCACGACACCCTTGATGTCGGCCGGCGTTACCTGCGCGTCGCGCAATGCCTTGCGGGTCGGCGTCAGCGTACGCTGCACGAGCGGCTCGACGAGCGCGGCGAACGTGTCGTGCGAGATCGTCTGCTCGAGCCGGGCACCGTTCGACAGCGTCACGTCGAGCGACGCCTGCGGCGCGGACGACAGCGCTTCCTTCAGCACGCGCACGCGATCGAGCAGCAGGCGCACGTCCTCGGGCGCAAGCGCCTTCGCATCGATGCCGGCATGCGCGAGCACGTGGCCGAACAGCGCGTGGTCGAAATCGTCGCCGCCGAGCGCGGAATCGCCGCCCGCGGCCAGCACTTCGAACACGCCCTTGGTCAGCTTCAGGATCGACAGGTCGAACGTGCCGCCGCCGAGGTCGTACACCGCGTAGAGGCCTTCGGCCGCGTTGTCGAGACCATAGGCGATCGCGGCCGCGGTCGGTTCGTTCAGCAGGCGCAGGACGTTGATGCCCGCGAGACGCGCGGCGTCCTTCGTCGCCTGGCGCTGCGCGTCATCGAAGTATGCGGGCACCGTGATCACCGCGCCGACCAGTTCGTCGCCGAGCGTGTCTTCCGCGCGGTAACGCAGCGTCGCGAGAATCTCGGCCGACACTTCGACCGGGCTCTTCACGCCGTCGATCGTGCGGATCTGCACCATGCCCGGTGCATCGACGAATTCGTAAGGCGCGTTCGCCGCGCCTTCGACCTCGGCCTTGCCGCGGCCCATGAAGCGCTTGACCGACACGATCGTGTTGCGCGGATCGGTCGCGGCCTGCTCCTTCGCTTCGTGACCGATGCGGCGGCCGCCCTTCTCGAGATAACGGACCACCGACGGCAGCAGTACGCGGCCCGCCTCGTCCGGCAGCACTTCGGGCACGCTGTTGCGCACGGCCGCGACGAGCGAGTTCGTCGTGCCGAGATCGATCCCGACAGCGAGTCGCCGCTGGTGCGGCGCCGGCGCCATGCCCGGTTCGGAAATTTGCAGTAAAGCCATCTTGGTTCGTTCGGGCGCTCGGCCCGTTTGCTGCGCGTGCCGCGAGGCACGCGGTTAAGTTTCGAGGCGCTCGATCTGCGCGCCCACTTCCGACGCGACCCGTTCGATGAACATCAGCTGGCGCACGGCTTCGGCGGCGGCCTGGTCGGCTGCGCTGTCGAGCAGCGTGCCGAGGCGCTCGAGGCGCACGCGCTTTTCGTCGCGCAATTCGGCGAGCAGCGCATCGAGCGCATCGACGTTGCGGGCGGCAGCGGCATCCTCGATGCCTTCGCGCCACTCCATCTGCTGCATCAGGAACGCGGGCTCCATCGCGGTGTTGTTTTCGGCACCGATGTCGACGCCGCGCAGCGACAGCAGATAGGTCGCGCGTTTCAGCGGATCGCGCAGCGTGCGGTAGGCTTCGTTCGCACGGGTCGCCCATTGCATCGCGATGCGCTTTTGCGCGTCGCCGGCCGCCGCGAAACGGTCCGGGTGGACCTGCGTCTGCACGGTGCGATACGCGCTGTCGAGCGCAGCCTCGTCGAGCGCGAATTGCGCCGGCAGGTGAAACAGATCGAAGTGGCTGTCTTTCAGCGAAACCATCGTCGCGTTCAATTCCGGTTCGTCGCGCGGCAAACGCCGCACATTAAAAAGGCGGCTCGTGCCGCCTCTTGCCCGCATCGCGCGGATACCCGCGTCACACGCGGAACGATTCGCCGCAACCGCACTCGTCCTTCACGTTCGGGTTGTTGAACTTGAACCCTTCGTTCAGGCCTTCGCGTGCAAAGTCGAGTTCGGTGCCGTCGATGTACGCGAGGCTTTTCGGGTCGACGACGACCTTCACGCCATGGCTCTCGAACACCTGATCCTCGGGGGCCAGCTCGTCGACATACTCGAGCTTGTACGCGAGCCCCGAGCACCCGGTCGTGCGAACGCCAAGCCGCAGGCCCACACCCTTGCCGCGACGGACGAGGTATTTCTGGACGTGCTGTGCTGCTTTTTCGGTCAGTGTAATTGCCATGATGTCCTTGCCGCGGCGCGCCACCCGGGCCCGCCGCGTTCCTTCACAAGCCGCTCGATGGCGCTCAGGCCGCTGCCTGATCGCCTTCCTTCGTGTCGTGGCGCTTCTTGTAGTCGGCCACGGCTGCCTTGATCGCGTCTTCCGCGAGAATCGAGCAGTGAATCTTCACCGGCGGCAGGGCCAGCTCTTCGGCGATCTGCGTGTTCTTGATCGACAGCGCCTCGTCGAGGGTCTTGCCCTTCACCCATTCGGTCACGAGCGAGCTCGACGCGATCGCCGAACCGCAGCCGTACGTCTTGAACTTCGCGTCTTCGATCACGCCGTCCGCGCCGACGCGGATCTGCAGCTTCATCACGTCGCCGCAGGCCGGCGCGCCGACCATGCCCGTGCCGACCGCGTCGTCGTCTTTCGCGAACGAACCGACGTTACGCGGGTTTTCGTAGTGATCCAGAACCTTGTTGCTGTATGACATGACTCAGACTCCTTGACTCGTTACGTCTGCGTGCGCAAATCCGCCCGCGAATGTATTCAATGCGGTGTTCAGTGTGCAGCCCATTCGATCGTCGACAGATCGATGCCTTCCTGGTGCATTTCCCAGAGCGGCGACAGTTCGCGCAGCTTCGCGATCTTGCTGTTCAGCAGTGCGATCACGAAGTCGACTTCCTGCTCCGTCGTGAAGCGGCCGACCGTGAAACGAATCGAGCTGTGCGCGAGTTCGTCGTTGCGGCCGAGTGCACGCAGCACGTACGACGGCTCGAGCGACGCCGACGTGCACGCCGAACCCGACGACACCGCGACGTCCTTGATCGCCATGATCAGTGACTCGCCTTCGACGAAGTTGAAACTGATGTTCAGGTTGTGCGGAACACGGTGCTCCATGTCGCCGTTCACGTACGTTTCCTCGATCTGCGACAGGCCGCGCAGCAGCTTGTCGCGCAGCATGCGGATGCGCTCGTTCTCGGTCGCCATTTCTTCACGCGCGATGCGGAACGCTTCACCCATGCCGACGATCTGGTGCGTCGCCAGCGTGCCCGAACGCATCCCGCGCTCGTGGCCGCCGCCGTGCATCTGCGCTTCGATGCGCACCCGCGGCTTGCGGCGCACGTACAGCGCGCCGATGCCCTTCGGGCCGTAGGTCTTGTGCGCCGAGAACGACATCAGGTCGACCTTCAGCTTCGCGAGGTCGATCTCGACCTTGCCGGTCGACTGTGCGGCGTCGACGTGGAACACGATGCCCTTCTCGCGGCAGATTTCACCGATCGTCTCGATGTCCTGGATCACGCCGATCTCGTTGTTCACGTGCATGACCGACACGAGGATCGTGTCCGGGCGCAGCGCAGCCTTGAACACGTCGAGGTCGATCAGGCCGTCTTCCTTCACGTCGAGATAGGTGACTTCGAAGCCGTCGCGCTCGAGCTCGCGGCAGGTGTCGAGCACGGCCTTGTGCTCGGTCTTCACCGTGATGATGTGCTTGCCCTTGCCCTTGTAGAAGTTCGCGGCACCCTTGATGGCGAGGTTGTCCGATTCCGTCGCGCCGGACGTCCAGATGATCTCGCGCGGATCCGCGTTCACGAGCGCAGCCACCTGCTCGCGCGCTTCCTCGACCGCGCGTTCCGCGTCCCAGCCGTATGCGTGGCTGCGCGACGCCGGGTTGCCGAACTGCTCGCGCAGGTACGGCACCATCTTGTCGACCACGCGCGGGTCGACCGGCGTCGTCGCGCTGTAATCCATGTAGATGGGCAGGTGGAGAGTCTCTTGGGTCATCTGTCGCTCCGGGAATTCTGTGCAGGGACTATGTGCGTTATGGGGTGTGCGGCGCGTTCGCGCTCACGAACTCGCGATGTTGAACACCGAATTGGGACCGAGCGGCATCGTGCGCACCGGTTCGGCCGGTGCCGCGACGGGCTCCGGCGTGCGCCGGTCGCGCAGCACCGCGGGTGCGCCCTCGCGTGCGCGCTGCTGATCGACGAGATCCTGCAGCGATACCGAATCGAGGTACTCGACCATTTTCTGGTTCAGGGTCGACCACAGCTCGTGCGTCATGCAATGGCCGTCGGGCTGCTTCGAGCCGTCGCACGTGCCTTTGCCGCCGCACTGCGTGGCGTCGAGCGGTTCATCGACCGCGATGATGATGTCGGCGACGGTGACGTCCTGCGCGCGGCGCGCGAGGTTGTAGCCGCCGCCCGGGCCGCGCACGGATTCGACGATTTCATGCCTGCGCAGCTTGCCGAACAGCTGTTCGAGATACGAGAGCGAAATCCGCTGGCGCTGGCTGATGCCTGCAAGCGTCACCGGGCCCTGCTCCTGGCGCAGTGCCAAGTCAATCATCGCCGTGACGGCGAAACGGCCTTTGGTGGTGAGTCTCATGGTGTCTAGGGGACTGCAATCTTGACGATTTTGGTCAAGTATAAATATTTGACGATTTTAGTCAAGTATCCATGTCTTCGACAGGGTATTCGCAGATCGCTGAATACCTCGCCGCGATCAGTGTGCGGCGCTGCTGCGGAGGGTATCGAGCAGGCCCGCGCACGCGCGCTCGACCTGGTCGAGCACCTGTTCGAAGCCCTGCGCGCCGCCGAAATAAGGATCCGCCACTTCGATCTCGGTCGCGCCCGGCGCGAATTCCATCAGGAGGCGCACCTTGTCGCGATGCTCGGGCGGGCAGCGCCGCCGCAATTCCGCGAAATTGGCCTCGTCCATCGCCAGCAGCAGATCGAACCGCTCGAAATCCACCGCGCTCACTTGCCGCGCCCGCAGCGCCGACAGGTCGTAGCCGCGCGTACGCGCCGCCGCCTGCGCGCGCGTGTCGGGCGGCTCGCCGACGTGCCAGTCGCCCGTCCCGGCCGAATCGATCGCGATCCGGTCGGCCAGCCCGGCCGCGTCGACCTGGTGGCGCATCACGCCTTCCGCCGTGGGCGAACGGCAGATGTTGCCGAGACAGACGAAACAGATCGCAACGCGGGACATCGCACTCTCGAAAAGCCGCGGTGAACCGCGTGGAAGAAGAACGCGCCATTATACAAAGGCGCCCGGAATCGCGCCGCCGCGCAAAGCGACGGCGGCGTGACTTACAGCGCCTTGGGTGCGGCGAGCGCGACGTCGCCGGATACGGCCGGCAACGGCTTCGCCGCGTCGCCGACCAGCCCGAACGACACCGCGCGCGCGAGTTCGGCCGATGCCTGATGAACGGCGATCGGGCCACGCGACGGCGCGTCGGCCATCGCGTGCAAATAAGCGACCGCGGCGAGCGGGACGACGATTGCCAGCGGCCAGTACATCGATATTGTCTTTCTCATGATGCGGCTCCTTGACCTCATGCCCCGAAACCCGATTCCGGGGACTACAGGCAGGATTCTATAGACCGCACCTATCGAGATAAATACATGAATAGCGAACGCACTGTTGTCGCTCGATGAACAGTGGTCAGCCGAGGTGGCTTTGGGATGCCGCGTACAGCTCGCGGAACGTGCGCCCGGTCGGCGTCGGCATGTCGCGCGTGTCCATCCAGCCGCCCATCATTGGCAGGCGCCGCAGCGTGCCGCCATTGCCGCCCAGCCGCTCGAGGATGCGCACCGCGAGCTTGGTCGTCAGCGCATACAGCATCGGCCGGCGCGCGACGAAGCCCCACGCGGCGAGCGCGGCGCGCTCGCGCCACGGCCGCAGATGCCGCTCGACCTGTTTCTCGCGCAGCGTACGCAGCAAGTGCGACAACGGGATCCCGGCCGGGCACACGCTGTCGCATTCGCCGCACAGCGTCGCGGCCTGCGGCAAGTCGAGTGCACGGTCGATCCCCACGTAGCTCGGTGTCAGCACCGAGCCCATCGGGCCCGGATAGACCCATCCGTACGCGTGCCCGCCGACCTTCTGATATACCGGGCAGTGGTTCATGCATGCGCCGCAGCGAATGCAACGCAGCATCTCCTGGAATTCGCCGCCGATCAGTCCCGTCCGACCGCCGTCGACGAGCACCACGTAGTTGTGCTCCGGGCCGTCCTCGTCGCCGGGGCCGCGCGGCCCGGTGAGCAGCGAGAAATAGTTCGAGGTCTTCTGCCCGGTCGCCGAGCGCGGCAGCAGACGCATCGCTGTCGCGAGATCCTCGAGCGTCGGCAGCACCTTCTCGATGCCCGTCACCGCGACATGCACGCGCGGCATCACCGTGCACATCCCTTCGTTGCCTTCGTTCGTGACGACCGCGACCGACCCCGTCTCGGCAATCACGAAGTTGCCGCCCGTCACCCCCATGTCGGCTGACAGGAAATGCGGGCGCAGCACCTCACGCGCCTCGCGCGTCATGTCGGGGATCTCGGTCAGCCGCTCGCGGTGGTGCGTGCGCGCGAACAGGTCCGCGATCTCGTCCTTGTCCTTGTGCACGACGGGCGCGATGATGTGGCTCGGCGGCTCGTTGTCGTTGATCTGCAGGATGTATTCGCCCAGGTCCGTCTCGATCGACTGCACACCCATCTCGGCGAGCACCGCGTTCAGGCGCATTTCCTCGGACACCATCGACTTCGTCTTGATGACCTTCTTCACGTCGTGGCGTCGGGCGATGTCGGCGACGAGCCGCGCGGCGTCGGCGGTCGTTTCCGCGAACAGCACCGTCGTGCCGCGCCGCGTCGCCTCGCGTTCGAACGCCTCGAGCCACACGTCGAGATTCTCCAGTGCACGGTTGCGGCGCGCCTTCAGCGCGGCGCGCGTCGCCTGGAAGTCGATCTCGGTCATCGCGTCGGCGCGTGCGGACACGAACTTCGTCGACAGCTTCTTCAGATTCTGCTGCAGGCGCTGGTCGGCCAGCTTCTGGCCGGCACGGGCCTTGAAATGCATCGATTGGACTTGCATCGCGGTATCGGGGAAAAGTGAGCGGAACCGGGCGTCAGACGTCGCCCGCCAGCACCTGCGCGACGTGCAGCACGCGCGTGTCGCGGTCGCCCGTGCGGCGCAACCGCCCTTCGATGTTCAGCATGCAGCCGAGATCGCCGAGCACGACGGCGCCCGCGCCGGATGCGCGGACATTCGCGCATTTCTCGTCCGCGATGGCCGCCGAAATGTCGCCGTACTTGACCGCGAACGTGCCGCCGAAGCCGCAGCAGTGCTCGCAATCCTTCATCTCGGTGACGGCCACGCCGCGCTGCGCGAGCAGCGCGCGCGGCTGCGCCTTCACGCCGAGCTCGCGCAGGCCTGAGCACGAGTCGTGATAGGTGACCGGCCCCGTGAATTCGCCGGGCGCGAGCGTCACCTTCGCGACGTTCGCGAGGAAATCGGTCAGTTCATAGACTTTCTGCTGAAATCGCGCATAGCGCCCCATCAGTTCGGGGTCGTCGCGGAACAGGTCGCCGTAGTGCGTGCGGATCATGCCGCCGCACGAGCCCGACGGCGCGACGACGTAGTCGAACTGCTCGAACTCGCGCAGCGTCTTTTCGGCGAGATCGCGTGCGAGCGCGCGATCGCCCGAGTTGTAGGCCGGCTGGCCACAGCAGGTTTGCGCGGGCGGCACGAATACCTCGTAGCCGGCTTCGCGAATCAGTTTCAGCGCGGAAAAACCGATTTCCGGACGCATCAGGTCGACCAGGCAGGTCACGAACAAACCGACTCGCATATGCGCTCCTTCGAGAAAACGGCTCTCATTATCCGCCGTTTGGCCGGCGAGACCAACGCCGGCGCGTAAGCAAGCGCGCACGGCCGGAAACGAGGACTTCCTCGAACGGCGTTCGCTTTTTTCACGATACGAGATACAATCGACGCAACACCGCTTGATGCGTCAACCGATTCCCCCCCCCCGACATGAGCCAACCCACCCCGGATTCCAAAACGTCGATCCAGGTGATCGAACGTATGATGCGGCTGCTGGACGCGCTCGCCGCGCACAGCGACCCCGTCAGCCTGAAGGAGCTTGCGCAGCGCACCGAACTTCATCCGTCGACCGCGCACCGTATCCTCAACGACATGGTGACCTGCCGCCTGGTCGACCGCTCCGACCCCGGCACCTACCGGCTCGGCATGAGGCTGCTCGAGCTCGGCAACCTCGTGAAGGCGCGCCTGTCGGTACGCGACGCCGCGCTGATGCCGATGCGCGAACTGCACCGCCTGACCGGCCAGACCGTGAACCTGTCGGTACGCCAGGGCGACGAAATCGTCTATATCGAGCGCGCGTATTCGGAGCGCTCGGGGATGCAGGTCGTCCGCGCGATCGGCGGCCGCGCGCCGCTGCACCTGACATCGGTCGGCAAGCTGTTTCTCGCGGTCGACGAAACGTCGCGCGTGCGCGCCTACGCGACGCGCACCGGGCTGTCCGGCCATACGCAGAACAGCATTACCGACATCGCGAAGCTCGAGCGCGAACTGACGCTCGTGCGCCAGCAATCGTGCGCGCGCGACAACGAGGAACTGGAGCTGGGCGTGCGCTGTATCGCGGCCGGCATCTACGACGACTCGGGCAAGCTCGTCGCGGGCCTGTCGCTGTCGGCACCGGCCGATCGCCTGCAGGACGCGTGGCTCGGCCAGTTGAGCCGCACCGCCCTCACCATTTCGGAATCGCTCGGCTACCGGCCGGAGCCCACGAAGGACGCCGAAGGGCTGCAACGGCACGCATGACCCGCACCGCCCGCCGCACGGCGGCCGGACGAAAAAAAGCCCCGCGATTGCGGGGCTTTTTGTTTGCGGCGACGGCACGGCGGCAAACCGCCTTGGCGCGATCAGGTACCGCCGTTCGCCGTGTTGGCCGCCGTCAGGCGCTCGCCGCCGCCGGCGTCGAGCCAGTTGCGCAGGCGCGCCGCGTCGGCGAAGCGTGAGTACTTGCCGAACGAATCCAGCAACACCATCACCATCGGCCGGCTGTGGATAGTCGCCTGCATCACGAGACATTCGCCGGCCTCGTTGATGAAGCCCGTCTTCTGCAGGCCGATGTCCCACGAGCCGTTGCCGCGGATCAGCGCGTTCGTGCTGTTGTAGATCAGGTTGCGCTTGCCCGTATTGACTTCGTACGTGCGGTCGGTCGAGAACTGGCGAATCATCGGGTACTGGTACGCCGCATTGACCATCTTCACGAGGTCGCGCGCGCTCGACACGTTCGAGCTCGACAGGCCCGTCGAATTCTCGAAGTGCGTGTCGTTCATGCCGAGCGACTTCGCCTTCGCGTTCATCGCGGCGATGAACGCCGGACGGCCGCCCGCGTAGTAGCGCGACAGCGCGGCAGCGGCACGGTTTTCCGACGCCATCAGCGCGATGTGCAGCATGTCCTCGCGCGACAGGACCGAGCCGACCGACAGGCGCGAGCCCGTGCCTTTCTCGTAGTCGCGGTCTTCGTCGGTGACTTCGATCTGGTCGGTCATCGGCGACTTCGAGTCGAGCACGACCATCGCCGTCATCAGCTTCGAGATCGACGCAATCGGCACGACGGCGTGCGAATTCTTGTCGAACAGCGGCTCGCCGGTGTTCTGGTCGACGACGTACGCGACGCTCGAGCGCAGCGCGAGCGCGTCCGGCGTGTCGTGCAGGCCGAATGCCTGGCCGACCGTCGGGCGACGCGGCTGGAACGCGACCTTGCGCACCGCACCACGGTGGCCGTGTACGTTCGACGCGAGCGTCGCGCGCTTGCGCGTGGCCTTCGGCGCATCGGCCGCGACGTTGGCGGATTTCGCGGAGGCGGCCTTCACCGTCTTCTTCTTCGCCGAGGAAGTGGAAGCGGCTTTCTTGGCGGCCTGGTGGGTCTTCGCAGTGGCGGCAAAGGCGTCAGCGGGTGCGACGGACGCAGCGGTCGCCAGCAAGGCGACGGCGACCGACACAGCCGTGCCGAGCGTCATGCTCTGCAACAATCTGCGCGGTGAAAACGATTCGGCTTTCATTGGGGTCTGGACAAAGCGGGCGGGAGTTTCCGCAAGTGTAGTTAAAGCTGAAAAAAAGAGCAATATTAGGCACTTACCGATCGTCGTTAAACCGGAATGTAAGAGTTGACCAACGACGAGTCGATCAACCCTCCCGCTCCCATCGAAAAAATTGATGAGATGCGCTGCCCGACAGCACCCGCCTCCCGATTACCACGCGGTTAATTGAGATAACGTCACTTTGGCGACGAAATAAAGCGGGGAAAGTACGTACCCGGCGCTCGGTGTGCCAGCGGCACCGGTGTCGACCGCGGCGGCGGCACGTCGCCACGGCACGCGCATTGAAACGGCGCGCTTTTCGACAGGAGCAGAAGCATAACGTTCCACATGCCTGTCAGGTTTACCTGTGCATGATCATTGTGCGCCGCGCCTTCCCCAGCCAGGTGCGCACCATGTGGGAACACGCCTGAAACCGATTCCGAATCGTCATGATAACTCGTTGTTTTATCGATAATTTGTCGCGATTGTGCAACGCACAAAAAATACTTGACAAGCGTTTTCTCTGCCCTAAAATACGACTCATTGCTGCGTTGCACAAAGCAC
Source organism: Burkholderia sp. Bp9004 (assembly GCF_003858025.1). Classification (NCBI taxonomy): domain Bacteria; kingdom Pseudomonadati; phylum Pseudomonadota; class Betaproteobacteria; order Burkholderiales; family Burkholderiaceae; genus Burkholderia; species Burkholderia sp. Bp9004. Next base: position 85,217 of record NZ_QTQD01000020.1, read on the forward strand.
GCGGCTCCGAGGTTCCCCAGCGTAGTGCCCCTTACCCCTGCGATCGACGCGATCGCTTTTCAGGAGCTTGACATGTCCTTGCTGACCCCCGAGCAAATCGCCGCCGCACAGAAAGCCAACCTCGAAAGCCTGTTCGGTCTGACGACCAAGGCGTTCGAAGGCGTCGAAAAGCTGATCGAACTCAACCTGCAGGTCGTGAAGTCGTCGCTGGCGGAAAGCCAGGAAAACGCGCAGCGCCTGCTGTCGGTGAAGGACGCGCAGGAACTGATCGCGCTGCAAGCGAGCCTGTCGCAGCCGGTCGCGGAAAAGGTGCTCTCGTACAGCCGTCACCTGTATGAAATCGCCTCGTCGACGCAAGCCGAGTTCGCGAAGGTTGCCGAAGCGCAATTCGACGAGCAGAACAAGAAGGTCCAGGCACTCGTCGACAACGTCGCGAAGAACGCCCCGGCCGGTTCGGAAACGGCTGTCGCCGCACTGAAGTCGGCACTGAACGCAGCGAACACGACGTACGAAACGGTCCAGAAGGCTGCCAAGCAAGCCGTCGAGATCGCCGAAACGAACTTCAACGCGGCTGCCGCTGTCGCGACGAAGGCTGCGAGCGCTGCTGCATCGCGCCGTTCGAGCAAGCCGGCCGCGTAAGCGTCCCCTGCTCCTGAAAAAGCCGCGCAGTGCGCGGCTTTTTTCGTTTCCGGCGTCGGAACATCCGGTCATCCGGTCGTCGCAGTTGCGGTGGCGCATTTGCCGTCGGTTGCGGGCAAAAGAAAACGCCGCCGTCCGGATATCACGGGCGGCGGCGTTTTTCGTGGCCGGAACAAGGCCGACACAAGGCCGGCCATGCCGGTCGCGTTACTTCTTGCGTTGCGGCGGCAGGTCCGTGCAGACGCCTTCGTACAGCTCGGCGGCCATGCCGACCGATTCGCCGAGCGTCGGGTGCGGATGGATCGTCTTGCCGATGTCTTCCGCGTCCGCGCCCATCTCGACGGCGAGGCACACTTCGCTGATCAGGTCGCCCGCGTTCAGGCCGACGATGCCGCCGCCGATCACGCGATGGGTTTCCTCGTCGAAGATCAGCTTCGTGAAGCCTTCGTCGCGGCCGTTCGCGATCGCGCGACCCGATGCGGCCCACGGGAACACGGCCTTGCCGTACTTGATGCCTTCGGCCTTGCACTGGTCTTCCGTCTTGCCGGCCCAGGCCACCTCCGGATCCGTGTACGCCACCGACGGGATCTGCAGCGCATCGAAGTACGCCTTCTCGCCGTGCGCGGCTTCCGCTGCGACGTGGCCTTCATGCACGGCCTTGTGCGCGAGCATCGGCTGACCGACGATGTCGCCGATCGCGAAGATGTGCGGGACGTTCGTGCGCATCTGCTTGTCGACTTCGATGAAGCCGCGGTCGGTGACCGCGACGCCGGCCTTGTCGGCACCGATCTTCTTGCCGTTCGGGCTGCGGCCCACCGCGACGAGCACGAGGTCGTAGCGCTGCGCTTCCGCCGGCGCCTTCTCGCCCTCGAACTTGACGTAGATGCCGTCTTCCTTCGCTTCCGCGCCGACCGTCTTGGTCTTCAGCATCACGTTGCCGAAGCGCTTCGCGTTGTACTTTTCCCAGACCTTCACGAGATCGCGGTCCGCGCCCATCATCAGGCCGTCCATCATTTCGACCACATCGATCTCGGCGCCGAGCGTCGCGTACACCGTTGCCATTTCGAGGCCGATGATGCCGCCGCCGATCACGAGCATGCGCTTGGGCAGCTGGCGCAGTTCGAGCGCGCCCGTCGAATCGACGACGCGCGGGTCTTCCGGCATGAACGGCAGCTTCACTGCCTGCGAGCCGGCGGCGATGATCGCCTGCTTGAACTTGACGACCTTCTTGCCGTTTTCGCCCTGTACTTCCATGTGATACGGATCGACGAATGCGCCGACGCCCGTGACGACTTCGACCTTGCGCGCCTTCGCCATGCCGGCGAGGCCCGTCGTCAGCTTCTTGACGACGCCGCCCTTGAAGTCGCGCAGCTTGTCGAGATCGACCTCCGGCTTGCCGAACGTGATGCCGTGCGACGCCAGCGCCGCGGCTTCGTCGATGACGAGTGCCGTGTGCAGCAGCGCCTTCGACGGGATGCAACCGACGTTCAGGCACACGCCGCCGAGCGTCGAGTAGCGTTCGACCAGCACCGTCTTCATGCCGAGGTCGGCTGAGCGGAACGCGGCCGAGTAGCCGCCGGGGCCGGCGCCGAGCACGAGCATGTCGCACTCGATGTCGGCGGCACCTGCGTAGCTGCCGGCTTGCGGCGCGGGTGCAGGAGCGGCGGCGGGTGCAGCGGCCGGGGCTGCGGCCTTCGCGGGTTCGGCTGCTTTCGCGGGTGCGGCGGCGCCTGCCGCTGCTTCGACGATGGCGATGACCGTGCCTTGCGAGACTTTCTCGCCGGCCTTGACCTTGACTTCCTTGACCGTGCCGGCGACGTCGCTGGGCACTTCCATGGAGGCTTTGTCCGATTCGAGCGTGATGAGCGTTTGCTCTTTTTCGATCACGTCGCCCGGCTTCACGTTGACTTCGATGACATCGACGCCGCTGAAATCGCCGATATCCGGAACCTTGACTTCGATGAGACTCATTACTGTCCCCTTCTTGATTAGCTGCAGACAGAGAGGGAGCTGCTCGCGGAAGAACTACGGCCTGGCAAGAGAAGAGAACGCGCACATGGGCAGGACCACCTTTGCCGTCCGCCCAAGGACGCGCCTTTCTTTTGGTTACTTTTCTTTGGAAGACAAAGAAAAGTGACCGCCGCCCCGCGCAGGGGCGACGCTAGCAGACCGTCAAGAAAGCCAGTTCAACGACGAGGCATGGATAACCGACAAAAAACCCACGCCCCGCGAGCAAACTCCCCGCTCATCAAAGAATGATGCGACGGAAATCGGCAAGCAACGCACCGAGATACGCATTGAACCGCGCGGCTTCGGCGCCATCGATGACACGATGGTCATACGACAGCGACAGCGGCAGCGTCAGACGCGGCACGAATTGCTTGCCGTCCCACACCGGCTTCATCTGGCCGCGCGACAACCCGAGGATCGCGACTTCCGGCGCGTTGATGATCGGCGTGAAGTTGGTGCCGCCGATCCCGCCGAGCGACGAGATCGAGAAGCAGCCGCCCTGCATCTGGTCCGGCTTGAGCTTGCCGTCGCGCGCGGCCTTCGACAGCTCGGCCATTTCCTTCGCGATGTCGACGAGGCCCTTTTTGTCCGCGTCGCGGATCACCGGCACGACGAGACCGTTCGGCGTGTCCGCGGCGAAACCAATGTGGTAGTACTGCTTGAACACCAGGTTGTCGCCGTCGAGGCTGGCGTTGAAGGTCGGGAACTTCTTCAGCGCGGCGACGACCGCCTTGATCACGAATGCGAGCATCGTGAATTTCACACCGGCCTTCTCGTGCTCCTTGTTCAGTTGCACGCGCAGCGCTTCGAGCTCGGTGATGTCCGCTTCGTCGTTGTTCGTGACGTGCGGGATCATCACCCAGTTGCGATGCAGGTTCGCGCCCGAGATCTTCTTGATGCGCGACAGCGGCTTCGCCTCGAACGGGCCGAACTTCGAGAAGTCGACCTTCGGCCACGGCAGCAGGTTCAGCTCGCCGCCGCCTGCCGGCGCGGCTGCTGCGCCCGGCGCTGCGCGCTGGCCCGTCATCACACCCTTCACGAAGCCCGTGATGTCATCCTTCGTGATACGGCCCTTCGGACCGCTACCCTGCACGCGTGCGACTTCGACGCCGAGTTCGCGCGCGAACTTGCGCACGGACGGCGATGCGTGGCTCGCGCGATACTCGCCCGACGGTGCGGCGGCCGGCGCGGCAGCAGCCGGAGCCGGCGCAGCCTTCGCGGGTGCCGATGCGGCGGCGGGAGCCGGCTCGGCAGCGGCCGGTGCCGGTGCGCTCGCTTGCGGCGCGGCGGCAGGCGCTGCGCCGGCGGCGTCGAGCAGCACGATCAGCGTGCCTTCCGACACCGAATCGCCCACCTTGACCTTGATTTCCTTCACGACGCCGGCGGCCGGGCTCGGCACGTCCATCGTCGCCTTGTCCGATTCGAGCGTGACGAGCGACTGCTCCTTCTCGACCGTGTCGCCGACCTTCACGCCGATCTCGATCACCGGGACGTCCTTGTAGTCGCCGATGTCGGGTACCTTCACCTCGAGCGTGCCACCCGCAGCGGCGGGTGCGGCAGCCGACGCTGCTGCAGCCGGTGCCGGCGCTGCCGCCGGTGCGGGAGCTGCTGCCGGCGCGGCCGCGCCGTTCACCTGCGCCGCGGCGCCGCCTTCGAGCAGGATGATCAACGAGCCTTCCGACACGGAATCGCCCACTTTGATCTTCACTTCCTTGACCGTGCCGGCTGCCGGGCTCGGGACGTCCATCGTCGCCTTGTCCGATTCGAGCGTGACGAGCGACTGCTCGGGCTCGACCGTGTCGCCCACCTTCACGAGCACCTCGATGACGGGCACGTCCTTGTAATCGCCGATATCCGGCACCTTCACTTCGATCGCTTGACTCATCTTTTTGTGTCTCCATGGCCGCGCGCGCCCCTCCCGGAAGCGGCGCGCGGCATCACACGGCGCGTGTGCGTTAAACGGTCATCGGGTTGGGCTTCGACGGATCGAGGTTGTACTTGGCAATCGCATCCGCGACCACCTTGCGCTCGATCGTGCCTTCGTCGGCCAGTGCGTTCAGCGCGGCGACGGTGACCCAGTGACGGTCGACTTCGAAGAAGTGACGCAGCTTCTCGCGGGTGTCCGAACGACCGAAACCGTCCGTGCCCAGCACGACGAAGCGGCGATCGACCTGGCCGCGGATCTGGTCGACCAGCGCGCGCACGTAGTCGGTCGATGCGATGACCGGACCCTGCGTGTCCTTCAGGCACTTCTGCACGTGCGACAGGCGACGTTCCTCGGTCGGATGGAGCAGATTCCAGCGCTCGACTTCGTGACCTTCACGCGCGAGTTCGGTGAAGCTCGGCACGCTCCACAGGTCGGCCGCGATGCCCCAGTCGTTCTTCAGCAGGTCGGCGGCAGCGATCACTTCGTTGAAGATCGTGCCTGCGCCGAGCAGCTGCACGCGCGGCGCCTTCTGGTCGGCGTCGGCCTTCTTGAACGCGTACATGCCCTTGATGATGTCGGCCGCCACGTGCTCGCCCTGCGGAATCGCCGGGTGCTCGTAGTTCTCGTTCATCACCGTGATGTAGTAGTACACGTCTTCCTGGTCCTGCACCATGCGGCGCAGACCGTCCTGGATGATCACCGCGAGTTCGTAGCCGAACGTCGGGTCGTAGCTCACGCAGTTCGGCACCGATGCCGCCCACAGGAGCGAGTGACCGTCTTCGTGCTGCAGGCCTTCGCCGTTCAGCGTCGTGCGGCCCGCGGTGCCGCCGAGCAGGAAGCCGCGCGAGCGCATGTCGCCCGCCGCCCATGCCAGGTCGCCGATCCGCTGGAAGCCGAACATCGAATAGAAGATGTAGAACGGCACCATGATCTCGCCGTGCGTCGAATACGACGTCGCCGCCGCGATCCAGTCGCACATGCCGCCCGCTTCGTTGATGCCTTCCTGCAGGATCTGGCCGGTTTCCGATTCCTTGTAGAACATCAGCTGGTCGGAATCTTCCGGCACGTACTTCTGGCCTTCCTGGTTCCAGATACCGATCTGGCGGAACAGGCCTTCCATGCCGAACGTACGCGATTCGTCCGGGACGATCGGCACGACGCGCTTGCCCAGCGCCTTGTCCTTCAGCAGGATGTTCAGGATCCGCACGAACGCCATCGTCGTCGAGATCTCGCGGCCTTCGCCCGTGCCCTTCAGCAGCGGCTCGAATGCGTCGAGCGCCGGTACCGGCAGCGACGTCGCCTTCTCGCGGCGGTGCGGCAGGTAGCCGCCGAGGTCCATGCGCTTCTGGCGCATGTATTCGAGTTCCTTCGAGCCTTCCTCGAACTTCAGGTACGGCACGTCGGCGATCTGCTCGTCGGTGATCGGCAGGCGGAACTGGTCACGGAACTTCTTCAGTTGCTCGACCGGCAGCTTCTTCTGCTGGTGCGTGATGTTCATCGCCTGACCCGACTCGCCCATCCCGTAGCCCTTGATGGTCTTCGCGAGGATGACGGTCGGCGCGCCCTTCGTGTTGCTGGCTTCGTGGAACGCCGCGTAGATCTTGTGCGGATCGTGGCCGCCGCGGTTCAGCGCCCAGATGTCGTCGTCCGACCAGTCGGCGACCAGCGCCTTCAGCTCGGGCGAGTTGAAGAAGTGCTCGCGAACGTACGCGCCCGACTCCGACTTGTACGTCTGGTATTCACCGTCGACGCATTCCATCATGCGGCGCATCAGCGCGCCCGTCTTGTCGCGTGCGAACAGCGCATCCCAGCGGCTGCCCCAGATGACCTTGATCACGTTCCAGCCGGCGCCGCGGAATTCCGATTCCAGTTCCTGGATGATCTTGCCGTTGCCGCGCACCGGGCCATCGAGACGCTGCAGGTTGCAGTTGATCACGAACACGAGGTTGTCGAGCTTCTCGCGGCTCGCCATGCCGATCGCGCCGAGCGATTCCGGCTCGTCCGTCTCGCCGTCACCGAGGAACGCCCAGACCTTGCGGCCGGCGGTCTTCGCGATGCCGCGCGATTCCAGGTACTTCATGAAGCGCGCCTGGTAGATCGCCATGATCGGGCCGAGACCCATCGACACGGTCGGGAACTGCCAGAAGTCCGGCATCAGCCACGGGTGCGGGTACGACGAAATGCCGTTGCCGTCGACTTCCTGACGGAAGTTGTCGAGCTGCTCTTCCTTCAGGCGGCCGAGCAGGAACGCGCGCGAATACACGCCCGGCGACGAGTGACCCTGCACGAACACGAGATCGCCGCCGTGCTGGTCGGACGCCGCGTGCCAGAAGTGGTTGTAGCCGACGTCATAGAGCGTCGCGGCCGACGCGAACGATGCGATGTGACCGCCGACGTTCGTATCCTTGCCTGCGCGCAGCACCATCGCCAGCGCATTCCAGCGCGTGTACGAACGGATGCGGTGCTCGATATCCTGGTCGCCAGGAATCTTCGCCTGGGCTTCGACCGGGATCGTGTTGATATACGGGGTGTTGGCAGAGAACGGGAGGTGTTCGCCGTGCATGCGGGCGAATTCGATCTGCTTTTCGATCAGGTAGTGCGCGCGGCCAGTGCCCACGGAGGAGATCACGCCGTCGAGCGACTCGAGCCATTCAACGGTTTCTTGCGGGTCGTCGTCACGATCGGCGGCGACATATTTCATCACTTCGTTCGGTACAGCGGACATTCTCGTCTCCTGGGTCCTGGAATGTGAGGATCGCTCTTGTGCAGACGCCGCGACGCGGCTGGCTGCGGGCAAGCTCCGACGGATTGTAATGAGCGTGTACGACCACGCGCAACAAAATTTTCGAATTATGAGATCTTTTCTCGTAATGTGGAATATTGCTGCGCTGCACCCTCGCTTCGGGCCTCTCCGGCACGCGTCGCAAGGACAAATCCGTTTCCGTTCAACATATCCGGTATGGGTTTTCCATGTATTGCGCTGCGCTACAATCCTGCCATGTTGACCGATCGGCTTTTCGCACGCTCGGCGCGACCGTCGGGCCCGCCGGCGGAGTCGCAGCCGTCCCGCTGGCACCACGGACCGTGGTGGTCCAACTCCTATTTGCTGACGCCGCTGCTGTCGATCCTCGTGTTCCTCGTGGTGATGAGCCTGATTCTATGGAGCCTCAATCGCCGCGAACAGCAGCAGCAGGAAGACACCCTGTTCCGTAACGTCGCGTGGGCGCAGCAGCAGATCCGCCTGTCGATGACGGGCGCGCAGGAGCAGTTGCAGGCGCTGTCGCGCGATCTCGCGTCCGGCCGCCTCGACCAGAATGCATTCCAGATGGCCGTCGCGGACGTGATGCAGACGCATCCGGAAATCCTCTACCTGAACTGGTACACCGCGCCCGGCGTGCAGCGCTGGCCGACCGTGCACCCGCCGCTGCTCGGCCAGCGGCTCGCGAAGCCCGGCGACGCGCAGATGCAGGACGCCGTGCGCGGCGCGTACGACGAAGCGCGCAGCACGCGCCGCCAGGCCTATTCGCCGCTGATCTACGACGACTTCGGCAACGGCTTCATCACGCTGCAGACGCCCGTGATGCGCGGCGACCGCGAATATCTCGGCTCGATCGCCGCGGTATTCTCGGTCGAAGGGATCCTGAAGCACGACATCCCGCAGGAGCTGTCGTCGAAGTACAAGATCTCGATCACCGACTCGAACAACCGCGAGCTGTCGTCCACGTCGACGCGCCCGCGCCTGCCGCGCGACTCCCACTACGACCTGCCGCTCGATCCGCCCGGCCAGGGGCTCACCGTGCGCGTGTACGCATTCCCGCAGCTCACGAACCTGACCAACAATACGCTCGTGTGGCTCGTCGCGGGGTTGTCGTGCTTCGTGCTGTGGAGCCTCTGGAGCCTGTGGAAGCACACGCGCCAGCGCTTCGAGGCGCAGCAGGCGCTGTACGCGGAAGCGTTCTTCCGCCGCGCGATGGAAAACTCGGTGCTGATCGGCATGCGCGTGCTCGACATGCACGGCCGCATCACGCACGTGAACCCCGCGTTCTGCCGGATGACGGGCTGGGACGAAACCGACCTCGTCGGCAAGGTCGCGCCGTTCCCGTACTGGCCGCGCGACGCCTACCCGGAAATGCAGCGCCAGCTCGACATGACCCTGCGTGGCAAGGCACCGAGCTCGGGCTTCGAGTTGCGCGTGCGGCGCAAGAACGGCACGCTGTTCCATGCGCGCCTCTACGTGTCGCCGCTGATCGACAGCTCGGGCCGCCAGACCGGCTGGATGTCGTCGATGACCGACATCACCGAGCCGAAGCGCGCACGCGAGGAACTCGCGGCCGCGCACGAGCGCTTCACGACGGTGCTCGAAAGCCTCGACGCCGCCGTGTCGGTGCTCGCCGCCGACGAAGCCGAGCTGCTGTTCGCGAACCGCTACTACCGCCACCTGTTCGGCATCCGTCCGGACGGCCACCTCGAGCTGTCCGGCGGCGGCTTCGACCGCGCGCAGGCGTCATCCGACTCGATCGACATGGTCGACGCGTTCGCGGGCCTGCCGGCCGCCGCGCTGACGAGCAGCACGGCCGATGCGCAGGAGGTGTACGTCGAGAGCATCCAGAAGTGGTTCGAGGTGCGCCGCCAGTACATCCAGTGGGTGGACGGCCACCTCGCGCAGATGCAGATCGCGACCGACATCACGACCCGCAAGAAGGCGCAGGAACTCGCGCACCAGCAGGAAGAGAAGCTGCAGTTCACGAGCCGATTGATGACGATGGGTGAAATGGCGTCGTCGATTGCACACGAATTGAATCAGCCGCTCGCCGCGATCAACAACTACTGCTCGGGCACGCTCGCGCTCGTCAAGAGCGGCCGCGGCACGCCCGAGACGCTGCAGCCCGCGCTGGAAAAGACCGCGCAGCAGGCGCTGCGCGCGGGGATGATCGTCAAGCGGATCCGCGAATTCGTGAAGCGCAGCGAGCCGAAGCGCCAGCCGGCGCGCGTCGCGGACATCGTCGCCGACGCCGTCGGGCTCGCCGAAATCGAGGCCAGGAAGCGCAGAATCCGGATCGTCACGGAAATCCTCGCAAGAATGCCTATTATTTATGTCGACCCCGTGCTGATCGAGCAGGTGCTGATGAACCTGCTGAAGAACGCGGCCGAGGCGATGGCCGACGTGAAGCCGGCGTCGGCGGACGGCGTGATCCGCGTCGTCGCCGACATCGATGCGGGTTTCGTCGACATCCGTGTGATCGACCAGGGCCCGGGCGTCGACGAAGCGACCGCCGAGCGCCTGTTCGAACCGTTTTACAGCACCAAGTCCGATGGCATGGGCATGGGGCTGAACATCTGCCGTTCGATCATCGAATCGCATCGGGGGCGTCTGTGGGTGGTCAACAACGTCGAGCCGGATGGCCGCATTTCCGGCGCGACATTCCACTGCAGCCTGCCCATTGGGGAACCCGCTGATCTCGGCCAAGGGGGGCGCGAGGCATCGGCATCACATACCGTTACGGGAGAACTATGAATAGCCCTGTCACCACCACTCAGGAAACTGTCTTCGTCGTCGACGACGACGAAGCCGTACGGGACTCGCTGCGCTGGCTGCTGGAGGCGAACGGCTATCGCGTGCAATGCTTCTCGAGCGCGGAGCAGTTCCTCGATGCCTATCAGCCGGCGCAGCAGGCCGGCCAGATCGCCTGCCTGATCCTCGACGTGCGGATGTCGGGCATGAGCGGCCTCGAGCTGCAGGAGCGCCTGATCGCGGACAACGCCGCGCTGCCGATCATCTTCGTCACGGGCCACGGCGACGTGCCGATGGCGGTGTCGACGATGAAAAAGGGTGCGATGGACTTTATCGAGAAACCGTTCGACGAGGCCGAGCTGCGCAAGCTCGTCGAGCGGATGCTCGACAAGGCCCGAAGCGAAAGCAAGAGCGTCCAGGAACAGCGCGCCGCGAGCGAGCGTCTGTCGAAGCTGACCGCGCGCGAGCAGCAGGTGCTCGAGCGGATCATCGCCGGCCGGCTGAACAAGCAGATCGCCGACGATCTCGGGATCAGCATCAAGACGGTCGAAGCCCACCGCGCGAACATCATGGAAAAGCTCAACGTCAACACGGTCGCCGACCTGCTGCGCCTCGCCCTGTCGAAGAAGCAGGCCTGAACGTTGCGCGGCCGCGGGGCACCTGCCCCGCCGGCCGCCCCACCGCACGACTGCGCCGCGCGATGCGGCCCGCTCGCACGGCACGTGCCCGGCGCCGCCTCCCGGGGCGCCGGCACTGCCGCCATGACGCTTTCCTTGTATTCGCTGTCGGACGACGGCAGGCGACCGGTATAATTGCGTGCTTTGCTGCGGCGTTTCGTGCGCCGCACGCCCGCATTCCAACTTCCCGGCAAAACCACCACCATGACAGCCCTCCTCATCGACGGCAACGCCCTTTCGAAGACCTTGCGCGCACAGGCCGCCGAACGCGCCGCCGCCCTGACCGCACGCGGCCACCAGCCTGGTCTCGCGGTGATCCTCGTCGGCGCGAACCCCGCGAGCGAAGTCTACGTGCGCAACAAGATCAAGGCGTGCGAGGACAACGGTTTCTTCTCGCAGAAGGATGCGTACCCGGACACCCTGTCGGAAGCCGACCTGCTCGCGCGCATCGACGAACTGAACCGCGACCCGAAGATCCACGGCATCCTGGTCCAGCTGCCGCTACCGAAACACATCGACAGCCACAAGGTGATCGAGGCGATCGCGCCGGAGAAGGACGTCGACGGCTTCCATGTCGCGAACGCCGGTGCGCTGATGACGGGCAAGCCGCTGTTCCGCCCGTGCACGCCCTACGGCGTGATGAAGATGTTCGAGGCGCATGACATCCCGCTGCAGGGCGCGAACGCGGTCGTGATCGGCCGCTCGAACATCGTCGGCAAGCCGATGGCGATGCTGCTGCTCGAAGCCGGCGCGACCGTGACGATCTGCCACAGCAAGACGCGCGACCTCGCCGCGCACACGCGCCAGGCCGACGTCGTGGTCGCCGCGGTCGGCAAGCGCAACATCCTGACCGCCGACATGGTCAAGCCCGGCGCGACGGTGATCGACGTCGGCATGAACCGCGACGATGCGGGCAAGCTGTGTGGCGACGTCGACTTCGCCGGTGTGAAGGAAGTTGCCGGTCACATCACGCCGGTGCCGGGCGGTGTCGGCCCGATGACCATCACGATGCTGCTGATCAACACGATCGAAGCCGCCGAGCGCGCTGCCGCGGCCGCCTGAGCGCCGCCCGATTGCTCTGCCCGCCCAGCCGGCGCGCATTCGCGCGCCGGCGTCTCGCCGGTCGTCCGCTGTGGCCGCGCCGTCGCACTGAATCCCCCTGTATCCGACCCCGTACCGAGCGCATCCAATCGCGTCGTTAGAAACTAACGATTGGAAAGCGCGCGATGCGCCCCAATAATGTCGGTATCGGGCGCCGCCGCATCGCGCCTCACCCTTTTCACCCCGGTTCATCCGGCAACAGACAGGGAGTCTTAATGTCCGCCAGCGCCAACACCAATCCGCTCCTCGATTTCTCCGGCCTGCCCCGCTTCGGCGAGATTCGTCCGGAACACGTGACGCCCGCGCTCGACACGCTGCTCGATGCCGCCAACCGCGCGGTCGACACCGCGAGCGCGCCAGCGACGCCGGCGACATGGGCCGCGATCGTCGAGACGGTCGAGCAGGCGACGGAGCCGCTCGGGCGTGCATGGGGCGTCGTCGGCCACCTGAACGCGGTCGCCGATACGCCGGAGCTGCGCGCCGCCTACGGCGAAAACCTGCCGCGCGTGACAGAGTTCTGGTCGAGCGTCGGCCAGAACCTCGCGCTGTACGAGAAGTACAAGGCGATCGCCGCGAGCGCCGAATACGCGACGCTGTCCGCCGAGCGCAAGAAGATCCTCGACAACGCGCTGCGCGATTTCCGCCTGTCGGGCGCCGAGTTGCCCGAGGACCAGAAGCCGCGCTTCGCGGAACTGCAGGAGCAGCAGGCCGCGCTGTCGAAGGCGTTCTCCGATCACGTGCTCGACGCAACCAACGCGTATGCGTATTTCGCGCACGACGAAGCCGAGCTGGCCGGCCTGCCGGGCGACGCGATCGAAGCGGCCCGCGAAGCCGCGCAGAAGGAAGGCAAGGAAGGCTGGAAGTTCACGCTGCACTTCCCGTCCTACTTCCCGGTACTGCAGTACGCCGAGAACCGCGCGATGCGCGAGACGCTGTACCGCGCGTATGCAACCCGCGCATCAGAACTCGGCCCGCAGTACGGCGGCGGCAAGGCCGAGTGGGACAACACGGCGATCGTCGCCGACGAACTGAAGCTGCGCCGCGAAGAAGCGCAGATGCTCGGCTACCGCAACTTCGCCGAAGTGTCGCTCGCGCCGAAGATGGCCGAATCGCCACAGCAGGTGATCGCGTTCCTCGAGGATCTCGCGACGCGCGCGCGACCGCACGCTGACAAGGACTGGGACGAACTGCGCGCGTTCGCCGCGAAGGAACTCGGTCTGGCCGAGCTCGCGCCGTGGGACGTCGCGTTCTCGGCCGAGCGGCTGCGCCAGCAGCGCTACGCGTTCTCGGAAAACGAGGTCAAGCAGTACTTCCCGGAACCGGCCGTGCTGAAGGGCCTGTTCACCGTCACCGAAACGCTGTTCGGCGTGCGGATCAAGCCGGACGACGCACCGGTGTGGCACAAGGACGTGCGCTTCTTCCGCGTGGAGAACCGCGACGGCTCGCTCGTCGCGCAGTTCTATCTCGACCTGTATGCACGCGAAGGCAAGCGCGGCGGCGCGTGGATGGACGATGCGCGTGCGCGCGCGAAGCGCGGCAACGCCGTGCAGACGCCGGTCGCGTACCTGACCTGCAACTTCTCGGCGCCGGTCGGCGGCAAGCCGGCATGCTTCACGCACGACGAAGTCATCACGCTGTTCCATGAATTCGGCCACGGGCTGCATCACATGCTCACGCGCGTCGACGAGCTCGGCGTGTCGGGCATCAACGGCGTCGAATGGGATGCGGTCGAGCTGCCGTCGCAATTCATGGAAAACTTCTGCTGGGAATGGGACGTGCTGTCGTCGATGTCGTCGCACGTCGATACGGGCGCCGCGCTGCCGCGCGAGCTGTTCGACAAGATGATCGCCGCGAAGAACTTCCAGAGCGGTCTCGGCACGCTCCGCCAGATCGTGTTCTCGATGTTTGACATGCTGCTGCACGTCGACTTCGACCCGGCCGGCACGACCGGCGTGAACGCGTTCGCGCGCGAGATCAACGAGCGTTACCACGTGATTCCGCAGGCGGCGTTCTCGCGCTGGCCGAACACGTTCAGCCACATCTTCGCGGGCGGCTATGCGGCCGGCTATTACAGCTACAAGTGGGCCGAGGTGCTGTCGGCCGACGCGTACGCGGCGTTCGAGGAAGCGGCTGCCGCGAGCGGCAGCGTGCTCGACGCGGCGACCGGCACGCGCTATCGCCGCGAGATCCTCGAAGTCGGCGGCAGCCGGCCGGCGATGGATTCGTTCAAGGCGTTCCGCGGCCGCGAGCCGGAAATCGACGCGCTGCTGCGCCACAACGGGATGGCTTCCCCCGCGCACTGAGCATGCCCTGCCCGGCTCGTCCGCCTGCATCGAAAGGCACCGCTTCGGCGGTGCCTTTTTTCATCATGGTGCCGGCGTTTCGCCGCCTGCTTCGTCCGTGTTGTCGGTGTTGAGGTCGGCCTCGTCGTCGAACAGCGAAAACTGCCCGTGACGCTCGGCCGTGTCCTCGTCGATGCGCACGCCGACGCCGAGCAGCCGCACCGCCTGCGCGCGCCGCTGCAGCCCCTTCGCGAGCAGCGTGACGGCCGTCTGCGCATTCGTCGCGTCGGCCACGCACTCGACCGTCGTGCGCTGGAAATCCGCGAAGCGGATCTTCACGTACAGCTTGCGGATCGTGCGGGCCGCGCCCGCGCGCGCGATCCGCGCGTCGAGTTGCACGACCAGGCGACGAATCTCGTCCGCGCATTGCTCGAGCGTCGTCAGGTCGGTCACGTAGGTCGTCTCGACGCTGACCGACTTGCGCTCCTGGTCGGCCTGCACGGGCCGCTCGTCGATTCCGCGCGCGAGCTGATACAGCCGCCGGCCGAATGCGCCAAACTCGCGATGCAGATCGATCAGCGACCAGTCGCGCAGCTGAGCGCAGGTCTGGATGCCGAGCCGGTCGAGCCGCGTGGCCGTCACCTGCCCGACGCCGTGCAGCTTGCGCACCGACAACGCCGCGACGAATGCATCGACCTCATGCGGACGCACGACGAACAGGCCGTCGGGCTTGTTCCAGTCGGACGCGATCTTCGCGATGAACTTGTTCGGCGCGACGCCCGCCGACACCGTCACGCCGACCGTGTCGTACACGCGCCGGCGAATCTCCCGTGCAATCAGCGTCGCGCTGCCCTGGCACAGTTCGGAACCGCTGACGTCGAGGTACGCCTCGTCGAGCGACAGCGGCTCGACGTCACGCGTGTAGTCGCGATAGATCGCCATGATCTGTCGCGACGCCGCGCGGTACTTGTCCATCGCGGACGGCAGGATCAGCAGGTCCGGGCACTTTCGCATCGCCAGCGCCGACGACATCGCCGAATGCACGCCATAGCGCCGCGCCTCGTAGTTGCAGGTCGCGATCACGCCGCGCTGGTCGGGCCGGCCGCCGACCGCGAGCGGCCGGTTGCGCAGCGACGGGTCGTCGCGCATCTCGACCGACGCGTAAAAGCAGTCGCAGTCGCAATGGATGATCTTGCGCACGCGTGACGGTGCGTCGCCGGGTGGCGGCACGCGCGGATCGGCAGGCGGGATGATGGTCGGATTCACGGTGCCAATACTGTACAAAAACACAGTGCCCGTTTCAACTGTCGCGTGATGTCGCGTTCGGTCGCCTCCGCGCAGTTCCGGCACGTTCCGGCGGCACCGTACCGGTCCGCTTCGCGCGGATCGTACCGCCGCGCGCAAGGACCGCCCCCTATACTCGTCTGCCACAGTTCAAGAAACGCACGGGTGACGGATGAAGACGATCGGACTGATCGGCGGGATGAGCTGGGAATCGTCGGCGGAGTACTACCGGATGATCAATCGCCATTCGAAGGCGCTGCACGGCGGCCATCACAATGCGAAGAGCGTGCTGGTCACGGTGGATTTCGCGGAGATCGAAGCATTGCAGCGCGCGCAGGACTGGGCCGCGCTCGGTGAACGGATGGCCGATGCCGCGCGCCGGCTCGAAGCGGCCGGCGCCGATCTCGTCGTGCTGACGACCAACACGATGCACCGCGTGCACGACGCGATCGAGGCTGCGGTGGCGCTGCCATTCCTGCACATCGCCGATCCGACCGGCACCGCACTGCGAGCAGCTGGCGTCGAGCGCGTCGCGCTGCTCGGCACGCGCTACACGATGGAACTGCCGTTCTATACGGAGCGTCTGCGCGACAAATTCGGCCTCGACGTGCTGGTGCCGGACGAATCCGCGCGTAGCGACGTGCACCGGATCATCTACGACGAGCTGTGTCATGGCGTCATCGATGCCGAGTCGCGCGCGACCTACGTAGCGATCATCGACGAACTGGCGAAACGCGGCGCGCAGGCGGTGATACTCGGCTGTACGGAAATCACGCTGCTGATCGGCGCAGACGATTCGCCGCTGCCGGTGTTTGATACGACCGCGCTGCATGCGAAGGCGGCGGTCGAGTGGGCGGCGAGCTGAAAACAAAAAACCCGGCACGAGGCCGGGTTCCTGTCGACGAAGCGCGCATCGGTCACTTGCGCTGCACATCGTCTGGTGTGCTTGGTTGCGGGGGTAGGATTTGAACCTACGACCTTCGGGTTATGAGCCCGACGAGCTGCCAGACTGCTCCACCCCGCGTCAGAGAAATAAATTATAGGGTGATGAAGTACTCACGTCAACACTTTTGTCACAATTTCTTTGCAGGTCGTCGATCACGCGATGCATCACCCCTGCTTCGCGCCGCGTGTCGCGCGCGTTCGCGCCCCTTGCTCGCGGTAAGATGGCGGCCTTCGCATTCACCCCGCATGCATTCCCGTTCATGAAAATCGCCACCTGGAACGTCAACTCGCTCAACGTCCGCAAGCAGCACGTGCTCGACTGGCTCGCGCAAAGCGGAACCGACGTGCTGTGCCTGCAGGAACTGAAGCTGCCCGACGAGAAGTATCCGCGCGCCGATCTCGAGGCTGCCGGCTACCGCAGCTGGTTCGCGGGCCAGAAGACCTACAACGGCGTCGCGATCCTCGTGCGCGACACGCTCGCCGTCGACGAATCGGACGTCGTGCGCAACATCCCCGGCTTCGACGATCCGCAGCAGCGCGTGATCGCCGTGACGGTCGACGGTGTGCGCATCGTGTCCGCCTATTTCCCGAACGGCCAGGCGCCCGACTCCGACAAGTTCGTCTACAAGATGCAGTGGCTCGACGCGCTGCATGCGTGGCTGGCCACCGAGATGCAGCGCTACCCGAAGCTCGCGCTGCTCGGCGACTACAACATCGCGCCGGAAGACCGCGACGTGCACGACCCGGCGAAATGGGAAGGCCAGAACCTCGTGTCGCCGCAGGAGCGCGCGCACTTCGCGAAGCTGATCGAACTCGGCTTCGTCGATGCATTCCGCCGTTTCGAGCAGCCGGAGAAGACCTTCACGTGGTGGGACTACCGGATGTTCGCGTTCCGCCGCAACGCGGGGCTGCGCATCGACCACGTCCTGCTGTCGCCGGCGCTCGCCGCCACCTGCACGTCGTGCGAAGTCGACCGCGTGCCGCGCACGTGGGACCAGCCGTCCGACCACACACCCGTCGTCGCGATCGTCGGCTGAGCCCCTGCCCACTCTCACGCGCGCGCTCAATCGCGCGCGGGCGCGGGCCCGAGATGGGCCCATAGGAAACCGAACTCCGCCGCATCCGATTCGGCGCGCTCCAGATCGTCGGCACTGCCGTGGCCGCCGTCGGTGTTCTCCCAGTACCACACCCGTTCGTGGCCGAGCGCATGCATGCGCGCGGCCATCTTGCGCGCATGCGCCGGATGCACGCGGTCGTCGCGCGTCGACGTCGTCAGCAGCAGCGGCGGATACACGACACCTTCGCGCACGCGGTGATACGGCGAGTACGCGGCGAGCGCCGCGCCCTCGCGCGAATCGTCCGGATCGCCATACTCGTCGAGCCATGCGGCGCCCGCGTGCAGCTTCGGATAGCGCCGCATGTCGAGCAGCGGCACGCGGCACAGCACCGCGCCGAACAGTTCCGGACGCTGCACCATGCAGGCGCCCACCAGCAGCCCGCCGTTGCTGCCGCCCTCGATGCCGAGTTGCGGGGCCGTCGTCACGCCGGTGCGGATCAGGTCCTCGGCCACCGCGATGAAGTCGTCGAACGAGCGCTGCCGATGTTCGCGCTGCGCATCGACGTGCCAGCCCGGCCCGAATTCGCCGCCACCACGGATGTGCGCGAACGCCGCGACACCGCCGCGTTCGAGCCACGCAATGCCGAGTGCATCGCTGTAGCCGGGCAGGTTCGGAATCGCGAAGCCGCCATAGCCTGACAGCAGGCACGGGCGCGCGACGCGGGCGCTGCCGTCGGCGCGATCCGTCGCATCGCGCGCATCGAGCGCGTCACGCGGCCCGATCAGCGTGTACGGCACCATCGTGCCGTCGCGCGAACGGGCATTCGCGCGACGCACGACGAGCCCGGCCGCATCGAACCGCACCGGCGGCCGATCGAGCAGCACGCGGCGCGACGGCGCATCGGCCGCGCGATCGGCCAGGTCGGCGAGCCAGCATTCGGGCGGATCGAGATAGGTATCGACGTCCACGTACACATCGTCGTTCAGCGTCGACTCGACCGGCTCGACGTCGATCTGCGCATCGCCCGGCCAGTCGAACGGCCGCGCGTCCCACGTCCACGCGCCGTCCTCGCCCTGGCGCGGCTGCCACAGCATCGTGCGGTTGTGCACGTCGTCGAGCCAGCTCGCGATCAGCATCGTGCGCGTGTGCGTCCACGTGCAGGCGGACGTCGACGGCCGCGGCGCGAACAGCGTCGTGAGCTCGCGCGACCCTGCCAGGAACGCCTGCTCGCGGATCGCGAGCAGCGAGCCGCCCGCGTGATGCACGCCGCCGCAGTCCCAGTCGAGCCGCGGCTCCAGCATGAGCCAGCCTTCCCAGAAGCCGACCTCGACATGCGTCGGCACGTCGTAGCGCGCCCACTCGCCCGCGTCGGTCAGCCAGTACGCGTGTGCGTCGAAGAAGTCCACGCTGCGCCACGCGACGTGACGGCCATCGATCGGGTCGAACCACGCGCCGGCGCTGATGTCGTCGGGTTCGCCGCGAAATACGACCGGCGCATCGGCGAGCGGCGTGCCGCGTACCCAGCGGCGCGCTTCGTACGGATAGCCGGCCGCGGTCGCATGCGCTTCGCCGCGATCCCAGCTCACGTAGACGGTATCGCGGTCGATCCAGCCGACCGTGTGATGCCCCGGCTCGTCGATCGTGAAACCGCCGTCGACGAAACGACGCTGCACGAGATCGAACTCGCGCACGACGACGGCGTCGGCACCGCCCGGCGACAGCGACAGCAGCGCGCGGTCACCGTCGGGATACAGGATTGCGTCCTGCTCGAACACCCACGACTCGCCCTCTTGCGCGCCGAGCGCGTCGACGTCGAGGAGCGTTTCCCACTCGGGCCGGCCGGCGCGCCAGTCGTCCCAGCGCGCGCGGCGCCACAGTCCCTTCGGATGGAGATCGTCCTGCCACAGGTCGTACGCCCAGTCGCGCCAGCGGGTCGGAATCACCGGGCGTTCGCGCGGCAGATACGCTTGCGCGAGCCGCGCGGTGAGCGCGCGATACGCATCGTCGTCGCGCAGCGCGATACGCGTGCGCGCGTTCTGCTCGTCGACCCACGCGCGGGCGCGCTTGCTGTCGAGCGCTTCGAGAAAACGGAAGGGATCGGCCCCGGCGGGCCAGCGGAAGGAATCGGACATGACGGAACGCACCTGACGGCAAACCGCGATTATGTCCGATCGCGGCATGCGCGACACCCGCGCATGCCGCGATAGAGGCTTACGGCTCCAGATGCAGTTCCTGGATCTTGCGCGTGATGGTGTTGCGGCCGATGCCGAGCCGCTCCGCCGCCTCGACCTTGCGGCCGCGCGTGAAGTCGAGCGCCTCGCGAATCACGGCCGCCTCGAAGCGGCGCGCGAGCTCGTCCATCACGTCGGACGAATTCTCGCGCAGCAGCCGCGCGACTTCGGTGCGCAGCCCGCTTTCCCACATCGGATAGCCGGCCGGCGCACCGTTCGGTGCGGCCGCGACGGGCGCCGCCGTCAACGGCACGCCACCCGCCGCCAGCTGCGCGCGCGCCGCGTCGCCCGCAACGCCGCCGCTCACGCCGCCGGGCGCATCCGCGCCATCGGCCATCGCGGTCACCGTTGCGCCTGCCGGCACGAGGTCGGGCGGCAAGTCCTTGATCTCGACCGTCTGCGCCGGCGCCATCACGGTCAGCCAGTTCGCGAGGTTCTCGAGCTGCCGCACATTGCCGGGAAACGGCAACGACGTCAGATACGCGAGCGCTTCGTCCGACACGCGCTTCGGCTCGACGCCGAGATCGCGCGCGCTCTTCTGCAGGAAGTGGCGCGTGAGGAGCGCGATGTCCTCGCTGCGTTCGCGCAGCGGCGGCAGCCGCAGCCGAATCACGTTGAGCCGGTGGTAAAGGTCCTCGCGGAACAGCCCCTGCCGCACGCGCGCCTCCAGATTCTGATGCGTCGCGGCGATCACGCGCACGTTCGCGCGCAGCGGGTTGTGGCCGCCGACGCGATAGAACTGGCCATCCGACAGCACGCGCAACAGGCGAGTCTGCAGATCGAACGGCATGTCGCCGATTTCGTCGAGGAACAGCGTGCCGTTCTCGGCCTGCTCGAAGCGGCCCTGGCGCGTCGTCTGCGCGCCGGTGAACGCGCCGCGCTCATGGCCGAACAGTTCGGACTCCAGCAGGTCCTTCGGAATCGCCGCGGTGTTCAGTGCGATGAACGGGCCGTTCGCCCGCGGGCTGTGACGGTGCAGCGCCCGCGCGACGAGTTCCTTGCCGGTGCCCGATTCGCCGGTGATCAGCACGGTCGCGGCCGAATGCGACAGGCGGCCGATCGCGCGAAACATGTCCTGCATCGCGGGTGCCTGGCCGAGCATCTCGGGCGCCTCGGCGACGCGCTCGTCCTGCGGCGCACCGCCGCGCAGGCTCTCCTCGACCGCGCGGCGAATCAGCTCGACGGCCTTGTCGACGTCGAACGGCTTCGCGAGATATTCGAACGCGCCGCCCTGGAACGCCGCGACGGCGCTGTCGAGATCGGAGAACGCCGTCATGATGATGACGGGCAGGCCCGGCAAGCGCTCGTGCATCGCCTGCAACAACTCGAGGCCGGAGCCGCCCGGCATCCGGATGTCGGACACGAGCACCTGCGGCGTCTCGTGGTCGAGCGCGGCCAGCGCGTCGCGCACGTTCGCGAAGCTCTTCGTCGCGAAGCTGTCGCGGGCGAGTGCCTTTTCGAGCACCCAGCGGATCGATTGGTCGTCGTCTACTATCCAGATCGGCTTCATAGGTCGGTCAGGTATGGGTGAATCCGGTGAATCGCCATGCCGTCGCTCAGTGATCGAGCGGCAGCAGGATCTGAAATTCGGTACGGCCGGGCCGGCTCTCGACCTCGATCATCCCGTCGTGCTGCTGCACGAAGGTCTGCGCGAGCGTGAGACCGAGGCCGCTGCCGTCGTCGCGCCCGGACACGAGCGGGTAGAAGATCCGATCGCGGATCTCCTCCGGAATGCCGGGCCCGTTGTCGACCACGTGCAAGTCCAGTGCCAGCTTGTACAGGCGCTTCGCGATCGTCACCTTGCGCGCGACGCGCGTGCGCAGCTCGATCTTCGCGTCGCCCTGCGCGATCCGTTCGCGCAGCGCCTGCGCGGCGTTGCGCACGATGTTCAGCAGCGCCTGGATCAACTGCTCCTTGTCGCCGCGCAGGTCCGGCACGCTCACGTCGTAATCGCGCTCGATGGAGAGCCCGCGCGGAAATTCCGCGAGCATCACCGCGCGCACGCGTTCGCACACTTCATGAATGTTGACGTCGCCGACGATGTGCGGATGCCGATGCGGCTCCAGCAACCGGTCGACGAGCGTCTGCAGGCGGTCGGACTCCTTGATGATCACCTGCGTGTATTCGCGCAACTCGCCGCGCTCGCGCTCGCTCAGTTCGAATTCGAGCAGCTGGGCTGCGCCGCGAATGCCGCCGAGCGGGTTCTTGATTTCATGCGCGAGGTTGCGGATCAGTTGCTTGTTGACCGCGGTCAGGTCGTGGATGCGTTCCTCGCGATCGGTGCGCGACTGCCGTTCGTTCTCGAACAGCTCGACGAGTACGAAATCGGGCGCGGTCTCGAGGAAGCCGACGATCGCATGCACGTGCAGCGGTTCTCGGCCGGGCCGATCGAGCACGGTATCGAGATGCGTCGCGTGAAAGCGCTCCTCGCCGATCGCGGTGATCGTCGACGCGAGCTCGTTCGCGTTCGGGAAAATCTCGCCCCACGGCCGCTGCGCGAGCTGCCGGCGCGAGATGTCGAGCATCGCCTCCGCGGATGGGTTCGCGTACGCGACCCGCAGCGTCTTGCGGTCGAGCACGATCACGACCGTCGGCAGCGCTTCCAGCCCCGCAAGCAGGCCCGAGCGCGTGAGCCGCTCGTCTTCCGTCAGTCGCTCGGGCTGCCCCGTCTTCGCCTTGATCAGATTCTTCAGAGCCATCGTGCGTGTCGTCGCGCCTCACCGGGTCGAAAAATGGAAATGCTCGGAACAAAAAAGGGACGGCTGGACGCCGTCCCCTTTCAGACTCCGCGGTTCCCGCCGCAAGCCGCGCGACGGGAACGAACCGGCATGACGGCGCTGAATCGAAGCGCCATCGCCGATTACAGCGAGTAGTACATCTCGAACTCGATCGGATGCGTCGTCATGCGGAACTTCGCCAGCTCCTGCTCCTTCAGCGCGAGGTATGCATCGATCATGCCGTCGGTGAACACGCCACCGCGCGTCAGGAACTCGCGATCCTTGTCGAGCGCTTCCAGTGCCTGGTCGAGGCCTGCGCAGACGGTCGGGATCTTTGCATCCTCTTCCGGCGGCAGGTCGTACAGGTTCTTGTCCGCGGCTTCGCCCGGGTGGATCTTGTTCTGGATCCCGTCGAGGCCGGCCATCATCAGTGCCGTGAAGCACAGGTACGGGTTCGCCATCGGATCCGGGAAGCGCGTTTCGATACGGCGGCCCTTCGGGTTCGACACGTGCGGAATGCGGATCGATGCCGAACGGTTACGCGCCGAGTAAGCGAGCTTGACCGGTGCTTCGAAGTGCGGGACCAGACGCTTGTACGAGTTCGTCGTCGGGTTCGTGATCGCGTTCAGTGCACGGGCGTGCTTGATGATGCCGCCGATGTAGAACAGCGCCAGTTCCGACAGGCCGGCATAGCCGTTGCCTGCGAACAGGTTCTGACCGTCCTTCCAGATCGACTGGTGAACGTGCATGCCCGAACCGTTGTCGCCGACGACCGGCTTCGGCATGAACGTCGCCGTCTTGCCGTACGAGTGCGCGACGTTATGGATGATGTACTTCGACCATTGCGTCCAGTCGGCGCGCTGCACCAGCGTCGAGAACTTCGTGCCGATTTCGTTCTGGCCCTGGCCCGCCACTTCGTGGTGGTGCACTTCGACCGGGATGCCGAGCTGTTCGAGCAGCAGGCACATTTCCGAACGCATGTCCTGGAACGTGTCGACCGGCGCGACCGGGAAGTAGCCGCCCTTCGTGCCCGGACGGTGGCCCGTGTTGCCGCCTTCGAATTCCTTGCCTGCCGACCACGGTGCTTCTTCCGAGTTGATCTTCACGAAGCAGCCCGACATGTCCGTGTTCCACTGGACCGAGTCGAAAATGAAGAATTCCGGTTCCGGACCGAAGTAGGCCGTGTCGCCGATGCCCGTGCTCTTCAGGTACGCTTCGCCGCGCTTCGCGAGCGAACGCGGATCGCGCTCATAGCCCTTGCCGTCGGCCGGCTCGACCACGTCGCAGGTCAGCACGAGGGTCGACTCTTCGTAGAACGGGTCGATGAACGCAGCGCTCGGGTCCGGCATGAGCAGCATGTCCGACGCCTCGATGCCCTTCCAGCCGGCGATCGACGAGCCGTCGAATGCATGACCGCTTTCGAACTTGTCTTCGTCAAACGCCGAAACCGGCACCGACACGTGCTGTTCCTTGCCGCGCGTATCCGTGAAGCGGAAATCGACGAACTTGACGTCCTCGTCCTTCACGAGCTGCATGACGTCGGCGACGGTTTTACTCATAACCTCTTCTCCTGATTGAACAATTCCGGCGGACTGGGAACCGCCTCGTTTATCGAGCTGCCCGGAGTCTGGCTTTGGCGCAGCGCGCCCCGGGTCGACCGAATTCTATATAGCAGCAACCGTGCCAGCCATGCACAGAAGCGACATGAATCGCGCCAGCCCGCGCCACGGCAGGGCCCGGCTGCGCGATTCCGGGGCCGGGCGCCGCATCGGCGATCGCCTGACCGCACCTCCATGGTGCAAATGGCGAAGCACGCCGATGCCATGGAATCATTCTGGTGCATGCGTGCCATTCTGCACTTTTTTGGTGAACACGTGGGCGGTGCATACCCTGCCGGGCAAGCGGACATCCGCGCGGCTGCACCGCGCTAGAATGATCGTTTGACCGATACGGAGACCTCCTGCCATGAGTACGCTCGACCAGCTTTACGCGAAGGCCGAAGAACGCCGCGCCCAGGGCGCGCTCCCCTATGCCGGCGCACTGCTGCCGGTCGAGGCTTTCGAACTGCTGCAGCTCGACCCGTCGGCACGCCTCGTCGACGTGCGCACCCGCGCCGAGCTCGACTGGATCGGCCGCCCGCTCGTCGGCGACGGCCAGTACCTGCACCTCGAATGGACGCGCTACCCGGGCGGCGTGCCGAACGCCGAATTCGTCGATCAGCTGAAAGCGGCCCTCCCGGCCGATACGCCCATCCTGTTCCTGTGCCGCAGCGCCGCGCGCTCGAAGCTCGCCGCGGTCGCGTCGACGCAGGCCGGCTTCACGAAGGCCTTCGACCTGCTCGAAGGCTTCGAGGGCGGCAAGGATGCGGAAGGCCACCGCAAGACGGTCGACGGCTGGTGCTTCCGGAAACTGCCGTGGATCGGCGCCTGACGGCGCATCCGCCGAAGCACGCCCGATTGCGACATCGTCGAGGCGGGCGATGACATCCCGATGACGGGCCGCGTTGCGCGGCCCGTGGTTTTTGCGCGGCCTCTCCGCGGCCCGCATCGGTAACCGATGCGCGGCCCTCAGGCGCGCGGCACGTCCGGCTCGACCACGTCGCCACCGAGCAGGTGCACGCCTTCGCGCAGCTTCACGAACGCGGCCGCGACCGCCTCCGGCTCGCCCTTCACGCCGAGATCGATATGCCGGCGCGCGTAGATCCCGCCGCGCTCGGCGTCGCCCACGCTTGGCAGGCTGAACACGCGCACGCCCGGAAAATCGCGCTCGATCTTCTCCATCAGCGGCGTGAGCGTCGATTCCGGCAGCTCGAACACGTACAGCGAGCGCTCCGCGTGCGGCGTCGCGTGATGGAGATGCCCGTACTTCGTGTCGAGCACCCATTCGATCATCGGCCACGCCATCACCGGGAAGCCCGGCACGAAATGGAGATCGCCGACCGAGAACCCGGGAATCCGGTTGTAGCCGTTCGGGATGATCGTCGCGCCCGCCGGGAACACGCCCATGTTGAAGCGATGCTGGTTTTCCGGCGATTCGAAATCGACCGGCCTGGCCGGATCGGTGTGCGTCTCGCGGATGCGCTCCGAGATCAGCGCCTTTGCTTCCGGGTGCAGCTCGAGCGGCACGCCGAGTGCGGCGGCAGCGCACTGGCGCGTGTGGTCGTCCGGTGTCGCGCCGATCCCGCCCGTGGAGAACACGATGTCGCCGGACGCGATCGCGCGAGCGAGCGTGGCGGTGATCCGCGCCGGATCGTCGCCGACGTATTCGGCCCAGTCGAGCGCGAGGCCGCGCGCGCCGAGGAGCTCGATGACCTTGGTCAGGTGCTTGTCCTGCCGGCGGCCCGAAAGGATTTCGTCGCCGATGATGATGATGCCGATGCTCATGCCTGCCCCATGTCGATTGCAGTGGCGCGCGAACTCGCGCGCAGGTCGTCCAGCGCGCGCAGGCAATAGTGCCCGAACCACAGCGCCGAGAAGACGAGGATGAAAGCGTAAACCCAGATCATGGCCGCCGCCACGAACGGAAACAGCACCATCATCCAGACCGACGACACCCACACGAAGGTGGGCACGGTACCGAGCAGCCCCGTCGCGACGCCGATGCCGATCAGCGGCCAACGATGCTGCCGCACCAGCGCACGGCGCTCGTCCCGGCTGGCGTGCTGCGCGAGCGCGTCGTAGGTCATCACGCGGTAGGTCAGCCAGCCCCAGATCACCGGCGGCAGCAGCGCGAAGAACGGCGGAATCAGCCACAGCGGGATCGTGACGACCAGCAGCACGACGCCGACGACGGCCGCGCCGAGCGAATTGAACACGCTGCCGAAGAACGTGCCGCCCCGCTTCGCCTCGAGCGTAGCGAACTGCCGGTTCGACAGGTGCTTGATCACGACCGGCATCGAGATCGTCGCGATCAGCAGCAGCACGGTCAGCACGATCAGCGGAATCGCGAGCGAGACGACGACGAACGGCGCGACGACCGCATGCAGCTGCGACATCCCGATCGCGTCGAACATGCGGTACAGCACGGCCGTGAGCACGAAGCCGTCGAGCGCGCCGCGCGCGGCATCGATCAGCGTCTGCCACGAGAACCACAGCACGACACCCCACAGCAGCGCCGAGACGACGAACGGCATCAGGGTGAGCCACAGCATGCGCGGGTGCAGCGCGCTGACGAAGGCCCGGACGAAGGAGCGCAGCAAGTCGTTCATGCGAACCTGTATCGACGATGAAAAACGGGGAAAGGATAAACCACACGGCCCGCATGCGCCAAAGCGCATGCGGGCCGTGCAGGAGAGCCGTTCAACGGGAAAGCGACGAGGTCAGGCCGACGCCGCGCCGCGCTTCGCGGGAACGAGGCGCCGGAAGATGCGCACGAACGCGAGGCCGTGCTGCGCCCAGAAGCCGTCGCCGTAGGACACGCCTTCGACCTGCTCGCGGATGCCGGTCGGCTCGACCGTGCGGTTCCACGACGCGGTGCCGAACATCATGTCCCACCACGGGAACAGCACGCCGAAGTTGCACCCGTACTTGGTGCCTTCGTGGCCGTAGCCGACCGCGTGGTGGCGCCGGTGGAAGGTCGGGCTCACGAGCAGGCGCTCGCCGAGCCAGCCGAACGACAGCCGCGCATTCGTATGCTGGATGCTCTGCATGAAGTTCGTGACGGCGGTCAACACGACGAACTGCGACGGCGTCACGCCGATCACGAGCGCGATCGCCGCGAAGAAGCACGACTGGATCACGTTGTCGAGCAGGTGGTTGCGGTCGTCGCACCACAGCGACATCTGCCGCTGGCTGTGATGTACCGCGTGCAGTTCCCACCAGATGCCGAACTTGTGCTGCCAGCGGTGATACCAGTAGCCGGCGAAGTCGAGCACGACGAGGTAGATCGCGAACGCGACGATCGGCCGCGACGTCACGCCCGGCCACAGATAGTCGAGGTTGACGTTCGCGACGCCGTGCAGGCGCAGCCATGCCTGGAAGCTGTCGAACACCGGCTGCAGCGCGAAGAAGAAGAACAGCGTATAGATGCCGAGCTTCGAGATCGCCGTATAGATCACGTCGACCCGCACCGCGCGGCGGTTCTGCCAGCGCTCGACCGGCAGCAGCGCCTCGAGCGGGCGCAGCAGCGCGAACATCAGCACCATCTGCAGCGCGCCGATGATCACCCAGTACAGCGCGTCGTAGGTGTCCTCGTCATAGCCCATCAGGTTGAACTTGAAGAGGAGCGGCTGCACGACATCGACGTACAGCCAGGTCTGGATGTCCGACACGAACGCATCGATCAGGTGCAGCATCGCTCGCCTCCGCCCGTCACGCGCCGTTCGCAGCCTTCCACGGCGCGCGGTCGTAGAAGTAGATCCCGTGCGGCGAACGGCCGACGGCGATCGTCTGCACCAGCTTGCGCGATGCGAGATCGATGATACCGACCTTCTTCGCGAAACGGAACGTCACCCACAGCGTCTTCTTGTCGGCGGACAGTTCCATGTCGTCCGGCCCCGGCAGCAGGCCGGTGATGTCGCCGACGTTGGTGAGCGTGTTCTCGTCAATGATGCTGATCGTGTTCGCGACCCGGTTCGTGACGGCGACGTGCGTGCCGTCGGCAAGCGAGCGGAAGTTGTGCGCGCCGTTGCCCGTATGGATCTGCTTGACGACCTTCTGGTTGCGCCAGTCGACCACCGCGACGTAATCCGCGCCGGTCATCCCGACCAGCAGGAACTTGTCGTCCGGCGTGAGCCACAGGCCCGCCGGCACCTTGCCGACCTTCATCTTCCACTTGACCGTCTGCGTCGGCAGATCGATCGCCGCGATCTCGCCGGACACCTGCAGCGACACGAGCAGCGTCTTGCTGTCCTTCGTGAATGCGAGGTGGCTCGGCATCACCGCGAGCGGCACGCGCTTCGCGAGATGCACGTCGTGGCCGTCGTAGCTGTAGATGTCGACGCGGTCGAGCCGCAACCCCGCCGCCGCGAACCACTTGCGGTCGGGCGAGAAGCCGAGCTGGTACGGATCGTCGATCCCCTCGACGGTGCGCTGCAGCTTGCCCGTCTTCGGATCGAGGAACATCAGGCTGTTCGAGACCGAATTCGCGACGATCAGCGACGAATTGTCCGGCGTCGCCATCAGATGGTGCGGTTCCTTGCCGGTCGGCAGCGTGGAAACGACTTCGCGGGTCTGCTGGTCGATCAGGGAAAGCGTCGCTTCGGCCGAATTGAGGATGATCACGTTATTCGCGTGTGCGGCGGGCGCCAGCACGGCGGCGGCCAGCGCAAGCGTGCGGCCGAAGGAAAGGAAAGTGCGCATGAAGACTCACGTCGTGGAACAGCAGTCATTGTAGAACGCTCGGCAGGCCCCACCGGTTGACCTGAGGCGGCATTGCGCCACTTCGACGCAGGTCGCGGCTGCCATGCGGCCGGCGCCTTGGAGCGGCCGGGACCTGCAACCGGTGCGGGCCCGGCCGATCGCCGTTGCGCTAGCGCTGCATCGACTCCCACACCTTGTGCAGACGCTTGACAGAGACAGGCATCGGCGTGCGCAGTTCCTGCGCGAACAGCGAAATTCGCAGCTCCTCCAGCAGCCAGCGGAATTCCGCGAGGCGCGGATCGGCGACGCCGCCGCGCTGCGACACCGCGCGCTGATAATGCTGGACGAGCGGCAGCAGCTCGCCGGACTGCTTCGCGTCGCGCGCCGGGTCGGCCTTCAGCTTGTCGATCCGCAGCGCGATGCCCTTCAGGTAGCGCGGGAAGTGTGCAAGCTGCACGTAAGGCGTGTCGATCACGAAGCGCTTGCCGACCAGCGCAGCGAGCTGCTGCTGCAGATCGGCGTGGGCCTGCGCGAACGGCTTCGCCTGCGCGAGCTTCTTCGCAAGCCCCGCATACTCGGCGAGGATCTGCCCGACGAGCCGCGCGATCTCCTGCGCGAGCAGGTTCAGGCGGCTCCGGCCCTCGTCGCGGCGCGCGTGGAAGCTCGCGTCGTCGTCGGGCAGCGGATCCTGAAGGCACGCGCGGTCGAGCGCCGTGTCGATCAGCTGGTCGCGCAGCTCGTCCTGCGTGCCGAGCGACATGTACTGCATCGCCATCTCGCGCAGCCCCGGCAGGTTCTTCTCGAGGAACTTGATCGGCTCCTTCAGCTGCAGCGCGAACAGTCGCCGCAAACCGGCCCGGTGGATCCGCGCGGCCTCCTCCGGCGAGTCGAACACCTCGACGTCGCAATGCGTGCCGCGATCGACGAGCGCGGGATAGCCGTACAGTGTCTGGCCACGGCGGCGGATCTCCAGCAGCTCGGGGAGCTTGCCGAAGTTCCACGTCGTCAGGTTCTCGTACAGCGCGGTCGCGCCGGCTTCCGCCGGGGCGGCCGTGTGCGGCGCCGCGCCCTTGCCCGGCTTGCCGCCCTTCGCCGCCGAACCCGGCACCGCGGCGAGCGCGGGCGCGTCACCCGCATCGCCGTCGCCCGCTTCGCCGCCAGGCGCGATCGTCGATGCCGCCGCGATCTTCTGGAACTGCTGCTGCGCCTGCGCGCCGAGCTCCTGGCGCAGTTGCGCGAGATTGCGCCCCATCGCGAGCTGGCGGCCGTGCTCGTCGATCACCTTGAAGTTCATGAACAGGTGCGCGGGCAACGTCTCGAGCTTGAAGTCGGCCGTCTTCATCGCGACCTGGGTCTCGCCGCGCACGTCGGCGATCAGCGCCTCGACGAGGCCGCCCGCGCCGAAGCGCTCGCGGCCCGTCCGCTCGACGAAGCCGGCCGCGTATTCGGGCAGCGGCACACAGTGCCGGCGCAGCTTCTGCGGCAGCGACTTCAGGAGCAACTGCACCTTTTCCTTCAGCATCCCCGGCACAAGCCATTCGCAGCGGCGCGCGTCGACCTGGTTCAGTGCGTACAGCGGCACCGCGAGCGTCACGCCGTCGCGCGGCGTGCCGGGCTCGAAATGGTACGTGAGCGCCATCTCGACACCGGCCATCGTCGCGCGCTTCGGGAACAGCTCGGTCGTCACGCCGGCCGCCTCGTGGCGCATCAGGTCGTCGCGCGACAGGTACAGCAGGCGCTGCTTCTCCTCTGCCTGACCGCTCTTCTTCACCTCGTCGCGATACCAGCGCTCGAACGCGGCGCCCGTGTGGATTCCCTCCGGAATCGCCTGGTCGTAGTACGCGTAGATCAGCTCGTCGTCGACCAGCACGTCCTGGCGGCGCGACTTGTGCTCGAGCTGCTCGATGTCGGCGAGCAGCTTGCGGTTGTGTGCGAAGAACGGCAGCTTCGTGTCGAACTCGCCCTCGACCAGCGCGCCGCGGATGAACAGCTCTCGCGCCCGCGCCGGATCCTGCTTGCCGAACGCGACGCGGCGGCGGTGGTAGATCGGCAGCCCGTACAGCGTCGCGCGCTCGAACGCGCTGACCTGCGCGGGACGCTTTTCCCAGTGCGGCTCCGACAGCGATTTCTTCAAGAGGTGCGCGCCGATCTTCTCGACCCACTCCGGCTCGATCTTCGCGAGACAGCGCGCATACAGCCGGCTCGTCTCGACGAGTTCGGCCGCCATCACCCAGCGGCCGGCCTTCTTCGCGAGCGCCGAACCCGGCCACAGGTAGAACTTGATCCCGCGCGCACCGAGGTAGTGCGGATCGTCGTCGGCCTTCATGCCGAGGTTGCCGAGCAGGCCCGTCAACAGGGCCAGATGGACCTGTTCATAGGTCGCTTCGACCTCGTTGAGCCGCCAGCCGTGCTCACGCACGACCGTCAGCAGCTGCGAATGGACGTCGCGCCATTCGCGCAGCCGCAGGTGCGACAGGAAGTTCTGCCGGCACGCGTCGACCAGCTGGCGGTTCGACTTCTTGTGCGCGACGGCTTCTTCGAACCACGCCCAGATCTTCAGCCACTGCAGGAATTCGGAGCGCTCGTCGGCGAACCGGCGGTGCGCCTGGTCGGCCTGCTCCTGCGCCTCGATCGGACGGTCGCGCGGGTCCTGCACGGACAGCGCGCTCGCGATGATCAGCACCTCGCGCAGCGACTGCTGGTCGCGCGCGGCGAGAATCATCCGGCCGACGCGCGGATCGAGCGGCAGCCGCGCGAGTTCGCGGCCGAGCGGCGTCAGCGCGTTGTCGTCGTCGACCGCGCCGAGTTCGTTGAGCAGCTGGTAGCCGTCCGCGATCGCGCGGCCGGGCGGCGGCTCGAGGAACGGGAACGATTCGATCGCCGTCAGGTGCAGCG
Source organism: Burkholderia sp. Bp9004 (assembly GCF_003858025.1). NCBI lineage: Bacteria > Pseudomonadati > Pseudomonadota > Betaproteobacteria > Burkholderiales > Burkholderiaceae > Burkholderia > Burkholderia sp. Bp9004. The sequence continues at coordinate 116,794 of NZ_QTQD01000020.1, forward strand.
ACTTCATCCGCAGGATCACCGACGCGAGCGACGAGCGCAGGATTTCCGGATCCGTGAAACGCGCGCGCGCCTGGTAGTCGCTTTCCTCGTACAAGCGGATGCAGACGCCGTCGGCCACCCGGCCGCAGCGGCCCGCGCGCTGATTCGCGGCGGCCTGCGAGATCGACTCCACCTGCAGCTGCTCGACCTTGTTCCGGTACGAATAGCGCTTCACCCGCGCGAGACCGGTGTCGACGACGTAGCGGATGCCCGGCACCGTCAGCGACGTTTCGGCCACGTTGGTCGCGAGCACGATGCGGCGTGCGTTCGACGCCTTGAACACCTTGTCCTGGTCGGCCGCCGACAGCCGCGCGAACAGCGGCAGGATCTCGGTATGCGGCGGATGATGCTTGCGCAGCGCCTCGGCCGCCTCGCGGATCTCGCGCTCGCCGGGCAGGAACACCAGCACGTCGCCGGGGCCTTCGCGGCACAGTTCGTCGACCGCGTCGACGATCGCGTCCATCAGGTCGCGTTCGGCCTCGCGCGCGGTCTTCACGCGATCGCGGCCGCCCGTGCCTTCGGCGTTCTTCACGGCGGGGCGATCCTCGGCCACCGGCCGGTAGCGCATCTCGACCGGATACAGCCGCCCGCTCACCTCGATCACGGGCGCCGGGTGCTCGTCGGTGCCGAAATGGCGCGCGAAGCGGTCGGCGTCGATCGTCGCGGACGTGACGATCAGCTTCAGGTCCGGCCGCCTCGGCAGGATTTCCTTCAGGTAGCCGAGCAGGAAGTCGATGTTCAGGCTGCGCTCGTGCGCCTCGTCGATGATCAGCGTGTCGTACGCCTTCAACAGCGGATCGGTCTGCGTCTCGGCGAGCAGGATGCCGTCCGTCATCAGCTTGACGGACGCGCCCGGCGCGAGATTGTCGGTGAAGCGCACCTTGTAGCCGACCACCTCGCCGAACGGCGTGCCGAGCTCCTCGGCGATCCGCCGGCCGGTCGACGACGCGGCCAGGCGCCGCGGCTGCGTATGGCCGATCAGGCCGGTGCCGCCGGCGCCGAGGCCGCGGCCGAGATCGAGACAGATCTTCGGCAGCTGGGTGGTCTTGCCCGAACCCGTTTCACCGCAGACGATGACGACCTGATGACCGGCGATCGCGCGCGCGATTTCGTCGCGCTTGCCCGACACGGGCAGGCTTTCGGGGTAGGTGATCGGCGGAACGGGATTGGGCGCGACGGCGGCGCGCGGCGGACGTTCGCGGCGCGGCGCGCGCTCGCCGGCGGCATGTGGTGCGCCCTGCGCGGCCGGCTGGCCCGGTTCGCGGCGCCGCTCGTCGCCGCGCGGCGGCTGACCCGCCCGCTGTTGCTGCTGGCGCGCCGGCTGGCCCTGCTGCTGACGCGCATCGGCCGCACCCTCCGGGTGCCGGGCCGACGGCGCTTTGGCCCGCGTCGGCGCGGGACTTTTAGGTACATTCGACATGGGGGCGCATTATAATCCCGCCCATGAATTCCCAAACCGACCTCCCACCCGCCCAGACCGGCGCCGCGACGCCGCCGGCCGCCGACGATTCGGCCGCCAGCCACGCGCAGTTCGTCGACTGGATGCGCTCCGTCGCGCCCTATATCCACAAGTTCCGCAACAGCACGTTCGTCGTGGGGTTCGGCGGCGAGGTGGTGCAGCAGGGGCTGCTGAACGCGCTCGTGTCCGACATCGCGCTCTTGCAGGCGATGGGCATCCAGATCGTGCTCGTGCACGGCTCGCGGCCGCAGGTCGAGGAGCAGCTGAGCCTGCACGGTGTCGAATCCGAGTTTTCGCACGGGCTGCGCATCACCGATGCGCGCGCGCTCGAATCCGCGAAGGAAGCGGCCGGCGAAGTGCGTCTCGACATCGAGGCCGCGATCAGCCAGGGTCTGCCGAACTCGCCGATGGCGCACGCGCACATCAGCGTCGTGTCCGGCAACTTCGTGACCGCACGGCCAGTGGGGATTCTCGACGGGGTCGATTTCGCGCACACGGGCATCGTGCGCAAGATCGACGCCGAATCGATCCGTCATTCGCTCGCGAGCCGCAAGCTCGTGCTGCTGTCGCCGCTCGGCTTCTCGCCGACCGGCGAGGCGTTCAACCTGTCGATGGAAGACGTCGCGTCGGCCGCCGCGATCGCGCTGCGCGCCGACAAGATCATCTTCCTGACCGAAGCGCCCGGCATCGTCGACGACGAAGGCGGGCTGATCCGCGAAATGTCGCTCGACGCGGCCGCCGAGCTGCTCGATTCCGGCAACATCCAGGGCGACGATGCGTTCTTCCTGAAGCACTCGATCCGCGCATGCCGCGGCGGCGTGACCCGCGCCCACCTGATTCCGCAGTCGCTCGACGGCAGCATGCTGCTCGAACTGTTCCTGCACGACGGCGTCGGCACGATGATCTCGTACGAGAACCTCGAGAGCCTGCGCGAAGCGACGCCGGACGACGTCGGCGGCATCCTGTCGCTGATCGAGCCGCTCGAGTCGGACGGCACGCTGGTGCGGCGCGGCCGCCACCAGATCGAACGCGACATCGACCACTTCTCGGTGATCGAGCACGATGGCGTGCTGTTCGGCTGCGCGGCGCTGTACCCGTACCAGCAGGAGAAGATCGGCGAGATGGCGTGCCTGACGGTCGCGCCGGAAGCACAGGGCTCGGGCGACGGCGAACGCCTGCTCAAGCGCATCGAGCAGCGCGCCCGCGCGCGCGGCCTCACGCACATCTTCGTGCTCACGACGCGCACCGAGCACTGGTTCCTCAAGCGCGGCTTCGTGAAGGTCAGCGTCGACGACCTGCCGGAAGACCGTCGCAAACTCTATAACTGGCAGCGCAAGTCGCTCGTGCTGATGAAGCAGCTCTGAGCGCAGGCACGACTGCCCTTCCCCCCAGACACCGATTACAGGAGAAGTACACGATGGCTCGAATGATCCAATGCGCGAAGCTCGGCAAGGAAGCCGAAGGCCTCGATTTCCCGCCGCTGCCGGGCGAACTCGGCAAGCGCATTTACGAGAGCGTCTCGAAGGAAGCGTGGCAAGGCTGGCTGAAGCAGCAGACGATGCTGATCAACGAAAACCGCCTGAACATGGCCGACCCGCGCGCGCGCCAGTACCTGATGAAGCAGACCGAGAAGTACTTCTTCGGCGACGGCGCGGACCAGGCGTCCGGCTACGTGCCGCCGACGGAAGGCTGAAGCACCGCGAATCGCGCAGGCCGGTCGCACCGGCAGCGACGAAAAGCCAAGCAAACGGCACCGTGTATCGCACGGTGCCGTTTGCTTTTGGGAGGGCGGAATCGGGTCGATGCGATCCGGCCGGCGCGTTCGCTGCCGCCGAATCCGCACGTCACGCCGGCCCGGCGGATTCAACCCGCCGGTTTCAACGCACCGCGGTCGCCCGCCTGCGCGGTCTCGTCGGCCGGACTTTCAGCGCTCGCGCCTTCGGTGCCCCATTCGGCCGCGTCGCTGCGCTCGGCGCTCGACAGCTCGTCCGCGCGATACCCGGTGCGATTCAGCAGCGCCAGCATGCACGCGAGCGACACGAGCGCGTACAGCCCCGATGCGATCGCGACGCCGACGATGCTGCCCGTCGCATTGAGGATCGCCTGCGCGAGCACCGGCGTGCCGCCGCCGACGACGAGCGCGCTCAACTGATACGCGAGAGACAGGCCCGTATAGCGGATATTGGCCGGAAACACGCGCGCGAGCACGCCGCCGACCGCGCCGTAGAACATCGCCGACGGAATCGTCGAGATGCACATGCCCGCGACGGCGACCCAGTACGAACGCGTCGCGAGCGCATGGAACATCACGGGCATCAGCACGATCTCGGGAATCAGGATCCAGCACATCGCGCGCCGCATGTCGACCTTCGACACGAACCACGCGCCGACCGGCTGCATCAGGAACTGCACGACGAGCGAGATCGACAGGATGCCGAGGAACGTGCCCTGCGCGTAGCCGAGCTCCTTCGTCGCCCACGACAGCGCGAACGTGCTGCGGAAATACGTGACGTTGATCACCGGCAGCGTGCCGGCCGCGAGCAGCACGACGGGCCAGTGGTCGCGCACGACGTCGCGCAGCGGCAGCTTCACCGTGCGCTTGCGCGCGAGCACGCGCTGCATCTCGATCGACTCCTCGAGCCGCAGCCGGATCACCATGCCGATGATCACGAGCACGGCCGACAGCAGGAACGGAATGCGCCAGCCCCACATCAGGAACGACGGCGTCGGCAGCGCGCTGAGCGCGAAGAACGCGGCGGTGGCGAGCAGGTTGCCGGTGGGCGAGCCCTGCTGCGCGAACGCCGCATAGAGGATGCTGCGATGCTTCGGCGCATTCTCGCTCGCGATCAGCACCGCGCCGCCCCACTCGCCGCCGACCGCGATGCCCTGCAGCACGCGCAGCACGACGAGGCCCGCGGGCGCCCACACGCCGATCGACGCATAGCCGGGCAACAGGCCGATGCCCGTCGTCGCGAGCCCCATCATCACCAGCGTGATCACGAGCGCCGTCTTGCGGCCGACGCGGTCGCCGAGATGCCCGAACACGATGCCGCCGAGCGGCCGCGCGGCGAAGCCGGCCCAGAACGTGACGAACGCGAGCAGCGTCGCGACGCCCGGATCCATCGTGCGGGAAAAGAACACCTTGCCGAACACGAGCGCCGCGGCCGTGCCGTAGATGTAGAAGTCGTACCACTCGATCGTGGTGCCGACGAACGCCGCGAGGGCGGCACGGCCGGGCCGCGGCTGCGCGGCGGATAGGGATTGCGGACGGCTCATCGATGTCTCCATGTTCGTGATCGGCGGCGCGACTGTCGCGCGCCTTGCCGGATGGCCGGCCTTGCGCCGCCGGCTGGCGGTGGTGCTTTACTGCGCTTTGAGTTGCCTTGCGTTGCGCTGCTTTTCCCTGCGATGCGTCGGCCGAGGATGCTCGCGTGCGAGCGCCACCCGGCCGGTCACGCCGGGTCCGGCGCGACCTTCAGCACGCCGGCGTCGAGCAGTTGCTGCTGGAGCGCGGGATCGACGCCGAGGCGGTCGAGCACCGCGCGCGTGTCGCGGCCGAGCGGGGGTGGCGGCGAACGATAGGTCGCCGGCGTGCGCGACAGCTTCACCGGCGATGCGGTGCCGCGATATGCGCCGATCTCGACGAACAACGCGCGGTGCAGCGCATGCGGGTCGCGCGCGACATCGGCGACCGTGCGCACCGGCCCGCACGGTACGCCCGCCGCCATCAGGTCGCGCGCCAGCGGCTCGCACGGATGGGCGGCGAGCCGTGCCTCGAGCTCGACCTTCAGCTCGAGCCGGTGCGCGCACCGGCTGCGGTTGTCGGCGAAGCGCGGATCGCCCGCGAGCGCCGGCGCGCCGAGATACGCGACGAGGCGCGCGAACTGCCGGTCGTTGCCGACCGCGAGAAAGATCGGCACCGTCGCCGTGCGGTAGCTGTCGTACGGCGCGATGTTCGGATGCGCGTTGCCGCTGCGCTCGGGCACGCGCCCCGATCCGAAGAAGTTCGGCAGGTGCGGATGCAGCAGCGACACGCCGCAGTCGTACAGCGCGATGTCGATCGACTGCCCCAGCCCGCTCTTCTCGCGCTCCGCGAGCGCCAGCAGGATGCCGGCAAGCGCGTTGAGCCCCGTGACCATGTCGACGATCGGCAACCCGATGCGCATCGCGTCGCCGTCGCGCTCGCCATTGACGCTCATCAGCCCGGCCATCGCCTGGATCACCGCGTCGTAGCCGGGCAACCCGCCGAGCGGGCCGTCCTCGCCGAAGCCCGTCACCGCGCAGTGGATCAGGCGCGGGAAACGCGGCTGCAGGTCGCGCGCATAGTCCATCCCCCAGCGCGCGAGCGTGCCTGGCTTGAAGTTCTCGACGAGCACGTCGGCGTCCTCCAGCAGGCGCCACAGGATCGCGCGCCCTTCGTCGCGGGACAGGTCGAGCGCGAGCCCTTCCTTGTTGCGGTTCACGCCCATGAAGTACCACGCGGTGTCGCCGAGGAACGGCGGCCCCCAGCCGCGCGTCTCGTCGCCGCCCGGCGGCTCGATCTTGATCACCGTCGCGCCGTGATCGGCGAGCGCCTGCGTGCAGTACGGACCGCCGAGCACGCGGCTCAAGTCGACTATCTTCAGGCCGTCAAGTGCGCCGCGCGGCGCGTTCATCGCTTCCGTCGCGCTCATCGTTCGACCTCCGGCAGCAAGTCGAGCGCCATGTCGAGCGGCACCGTTGTGCCGCGCAGCAGCGCGTCGAACGCCGCCGCTTCGTCGTCGCGCGACGCCGGTGCGAGCGGGTCGACCGGCAGCAGCTTGTGACGCACGATCAAGTGCGCGAGCGCGAGGCGCCGGTAATCGGGTGCGAGCTGTGCGCCCTCGCACGCCATCAGCACGGCCGCGCTCGCGTAGTAAAGCGCCGACGCAGCCTGCCGCACGCGCGCGTCGTCGCCTTCAGCCGCAACCCGTGCGAGCGCATCGCACGCGCGCACGAGAATGCGCCGCAGCGCCGCGCGGCTCGCGTCGGGCAGCGGCGCCGCGCCGAGCCGGTCGCCGAGGAACGTGCGCAGCGCGTCGAGCGCCTGCTCGCGCTGCGCGGCGCGCGCGACGTCGAGCGCCACGATGTTGCTGGTGCCTTCCCAGATCGAGCCGAGATGCGCGTCGCGCACGAGACGCGCATCGCTCCATTCCTCGATGTAGCCGGTGCCGCCGCGCACCTCCATCGCGTCGCCCGTCACGCGACGCGCATCGCGGCACGCGCGGAACTTGATCAGCGGCGTCAGGATGCGCACGCAGCGTGCAGCCTGCTCGTCGCCCGCATCGGCCTGCGGCAGCAGCATCGCGATCTGCATGAACATCGCGCGCGCGGCCTCGGCCGGCAGCAGCATCTTCATCAACTGGCGCTGCATCAGCGGCATCTCGATCAACTTGCGGCCGAACGCCTCGCGATGCGCGGCGACGTGCAGCGCCTCGTTCAGCGCGCGCCGCATCAGGCCCGCCGCGCGTACGCCGTTCGACAGCCGCGACATGTTGATCATGTCGGCCATCTGGTGGAAACCGCGGCCGATCTCGCCGATCAGGTAAGCCTGCGCGCCTTCGAGCGCGATCTCGCCGCTCGCCATCGAACGGCTGCCGAGCTTGTCCTTCAGTCGTACGATCCGATAGCGGTTGCGCGTGCCGTCCGGCAGCGTCTTCGGCAACAGGAACAACGCGAGGCCCTTGATGCCGTCCGGCGCGCCGTCGGGCCGCGCGAGCACCATCGCCAGGTCGGCGTCCGCGTTCGAGCAGAACCACTTGTCGCCGTACAGGCGCCACGCCGCCCCGCCCTGCGCGTCGGTTTCGCGCAGCGCGCGCGTCGCGATGCGGCCGACGTCGGAACCGGCCGCCTGCTCGGTCATGAACATCGCGCCCTGGAACAGCGTGTCGAAATCGCGCGACGCGAGCATCGGCAGATACTGCTCGACGAGCGCCCGATCCCCGAAACGGCGCAGCGTGCGCGTCAGCGAATCGGTCATGCTGACCGGGCAGCACAGCCCGAATTCCGCCTGCACGAACAGGAACGTCAGCGCGTACTTGACGAGCGGCGCCACCGTCTCGGGCTGGTGACTCAGCGCCGCGAGCCCGAGTTCCGAATAGGCGACCCGTTCGAGCGCGACATACGCGGGATCCTTGTCGATCCGCTGCACGGCTTCGCCGCGCCGGTTGCGATGCTCGAGCACGGGCGGATGCTTGTCCGCGCGCGACGCCCACGCGTCGAGTTCGCCCGACACGCGCGCGCCGAGCGCGTGCAGCTGCGGTTCGAGTTCCGCGTATCGGGTCGCGCCGAGATGCAGCTTCAGCAACGCGCCGAGGTCGGGATCGGCCGTGAAGAAATTGATGCCCCGGCTATCGGGGATGTTGTTGGCCGCGCCGGTGTCCGGCGTGCGAGCGGTGTCGTTCATGCATGCGTCTCCATGGTGGCCCGGCTGCCGGCCGGTGCCCGCGCCGTGGCGGCGCGGCCGGCGGGTGCCAGACGTTCAGCAGAGCGTAGGCGCGCGATCGATAAGCGTCCAATACAGGATTTATCCGGTACGATAGACGACGCTTATCGATGCCGATGCGGGGAGGAGACACCATGGAACTGAGGCAGTTGCGCTACTTCGTGGCGGTCGCCGAGGAACTGCATTTCGGGCGCGCGGCGAAGCGCCTGTTCATCTCGCAGCCGGCGCTGAGCTTCGACATCCGCAAGTTCGAGGATGCGCTCGGCGTGCAGCTTTTTTCCCGCACCAACAAGACGGTCGCACTGACCAACGCGGGCGCCGTGCTGCTCGGCGAAGCGCGCCGGCTGCTGCTGCAGGCGGCCGAGGCCGAGCGTCTCACGGTGCGCTCGGCGTCCGGTCTCGCCGGCCGGCTGCGGATCGGCTTCGTCCATTCGATGCTGTATCGCGGGCTGCCCGATGCCGTGCGGCGCTTCGAGGCCGACTATCCGAGCGTCGAGATCGTGCTGAGCGAGATGAACACGCAGGCGCAGGTGCAGGCGATCCAGCGCGGCCAGATCGATCTCGGCTACGCGCACTGGGGCCACTGCCCGCCCGAGGTCGAATCGGCGCCCGTCTACGCCGAACCGTTCGTGTGCTGCCTGCCGGCCGCGCATCCGCTCGCGCGGCGCCGGCAGGTCACACTCGCCGCGCTGGCCGCGGAACCGTTCATCCTGTTTCCGCGCGACGCGGCGCCGCACTATCACGACCTGATCATCGCGCAATGCGTGAACGCGGGATTCAGCCCGCTGATCCGTCATGAGGCGCGGCTGTGGCAGACGATCCTGTCGATGATCGAATTCGGGATGGGCATCGCGCTCGTGCCGCGCGTGCTGCAGCAGGTGAAGAGCGACCGGCTCGTGTTCCGGCCGCTGAAGGATGCGTCGCTCGAATCGCGCACGCTGGAGTTGAAGCGCAGCGGCACCGCCGAACCGGTCGCGCTGCGCTTCGCCGACTACGTGCGCGCGTCGATCGACGCGCTGCCCGCGCTCGCGGGCTGAGAAGGTGCCGGCACTTCTCCGCTACTTCGCTTCCGGCTGCAGCACCGGCTGCGCGCGCCGATACCACACCGCGTACACGACGGACAGCGCGAAAAGGAACGGAATGCCGAAGATCAGCGTCATGTGGAATTCGGCCGTGAAGTAGGTCGTCACCATCACCGCGAGCATCAGCGCCGCGCCGAGCAGCGTCAGCAGCGGAAAGCCGCGCATCCGGAACGCGGGCGCCGGCAGGCCGAGCGCCGCGCGACGCCGCCGGAAGCAGTAATGCGTGACGAAGATCATCATCCACGTGAACAGCGCGCCGAACATCGACACCGACATCATGATCGTGAACGACGCGTCCGGATACAGCACGCTCAGGACCGTCGCGAGCGCGATGCCAAGCGTCGAGAGCATCAGCGCGCCGAACGGCACGCCGCGCGCGTTCACCTCGCCGAGCGCCTTCGGCGCGTAACCTGCGCGCGACAGGCTGAACATCATCCGCGTAGTGATGTAGAGCTGGCTGTTCATCGCGGACAGCGCGGCGATCAGTACGACGAAGTTGATCAGCCCGGCCGCTCCCGGCAGGTGGATCGCCTCCATCACCTTCACGAACGGGCTCTCGTCGCGCCCCGCCGCCGTCCACGGCACGATCGCGAGCATCAGCGCGAGCGTGACCAGGTAGAACAGCACGAGCCGCACGATCGTCGAGCGGAACGCGCGCGTCACCGCGCGCTCGGGATCTTCCGCCTCGCCCGCCGCGACCGCGATCATCTCGATGCTCAGGTAGCTGAAGATCGACACGATCACCGCGACCCACATCCCCCACATCCCCTTCGGGAAGAAGCCGCCATGCTCGGTGTAATGGTGGAAGCCCGCGCCGGCCGCGCCGTCGCCGACCAGCGCCGGATTACCGAACACGACGTAAGCGCCCAGCACGATGAAGCCGACGATCGCCGCGATCTTCACGACCGAGAAGCCGTATTCGACCGCGCCGAACACGTCGACGCTGCGCGCGTTGACGAACACGAGCAGCGCCGAGAAGCCGACGATCCACAGCCAGCCCGGCACGCCCGGGAACCAGTACTTCATGTACAGCGCGATCGCGGTGACTTCGGTGCCGACCGCAAGCACGATGCACGCCCAGTACGCATAGCGCACGAGGAACCCGGCCCACGGGCTCACGTAATGTTCGGCGTACGCGCCGAACGACCCGGAGGTCGGGTGCGCGACCGTCATCTCCGCGAGACAGCCCATCAGCAACAGCGAGATGAACGCGCCGATCGCGTAGCTGACGAGCACGCTCGGGCCGGCAAAGCCGATCGCGAACCCGCTGCCGAGAAAGAGACCCGTGCCGATCGCACCGCCGATGGCGATCATCGCCATCTGCCGTGCGGAAAGCGTGCGGCGCAGACCCTGCTCGCGCGCCGCGATGTGCTGGAATTGCCCTTCTGGTTGCATCGAATGACCTCGTTCGAAAGCGTGTGTCCGGTCGAAACGTCGACGGCGCACGGACCGGTGCCGGACCGCACCGGCCACCGCGCGCCGCGTGCTCAGAACATGTGGCGCAAGCCGGCCGCGATACCCGTCTGGTTGCCGCGTCCGGGCATTTCGGTGAACGCGCCGCCGGTCACGCGGTTGTAGTCGACCGTCGCGTAGACCTGCGTGGCCTTCGACAGAGCGTACTCGGCCTCGAGCACACCCGTATAGCGCTTGCCGCCGTTACCTGCGATGCCGTTGACGTTGCGGATGTCGTCGTAGTACGCGACGCCGGTCACCGACACCGCTGGCGTGACCTTCACGCTCGCACCGGTATAGAAGATCGCGTCGCGGCGCGGATTGTCGGCGAACGAACCGTAGGTCACGTCGCGGCCCGGCGCGTTCAGCAGTTGCCGGTCGAGCATGCCCGTGCGATCGATGCCGCCGAGATAGCCCGCGTACAGCGTCGCCGCGCCGAACGCGTAGCGCGCGCCCGCGCCCCATGCCTGCTGCGCACGGCTGTTCAGGTCGCGCACCTGCTGGTAGGTCGCGCCGACCATGAGGCCGCCGAGCGTGTACGACACGTGCGTGCCCCAGTACGCATTCGCGCCGAGGCTGCCCGCGACGCCGCCGAAGCCGTAACTCGCGCCGACGTTCAGCCCGCCGAACGTGCCGTCGTAGCTGACCACGTTGCTCGCACGGCCCTGCGTGAGGAAGTACGGCCACATGTTGGCCGTGTAGTTGCCGACCGTCAGCGGATCGAGATCGCCGAACAGGTTGAACGCCTCGGTCGCCTGCCGGCCGAGCCTCACGGTGCCCCAGTCGCTCGCCAGGCCGACATACGCATAGCGGCCGAACAGCGCGCCGTCGAGTTGCCCGTTCTGCGGCTCGAAGCCGCTCTCGAGCTGGAAGATCGCCTTCAGCCCGCCGCCGAGCGCTTCGCTGCCCTTCAGGCCCCAGCGGCTGTTGGTGATCGCGCCGTTGGTCATCTGCACGCTCGCGTCGTTCGACGCGTTCGCATGCGTCGTGTAGCGAATGCTCTGATCGACGATGCCGTACAGCGTCACGCTGGTCTGCGCCATCGCGCCGCTTGCGGCGAGCAGGCCCGCTATCGTCGGTAGTGCGAATCGATTGATACTCATCTTCTTCGTCTCCATCCTTGTCTGAATATTTGATGTTCGTCGGGGGGGGTTGGTGCTTGTCGGTAATCGTGGGTGCTGCAATCGTCGCGAAGTCGCGTGCCGGCTAGCCGCGTGCCGCCGGCAGCGCGACATACGCGACGAGTTCGACGCGCATGTCAGGGTGCGCGAAGCCCTGCACGCCCACGCACGTGCGGTTCGGATACGGCTCGCGGAAATGACGCCGGTATTCGGCATCGAATTCGGGCATCGCCTTCACGTCGGACAGGTAGACGAGCACCTGCGCGACGTCGTCCATCGTCGCGCCCGCCGCCGCGACGGCCTTCGCGAGATTGCCGAGCGTGATGCGCGCCTGCTCGGCCATCGTGTCGCCGGCGATCGCGCCGGACGCATCGACCGGCCCATGGCCGGTAAACATCAGCCCGCCTGCGCGGGTCGCCCACGAGAACGGCTGCGCGAGCTGGGGCAAGTCGACCGGGATGGTGTCTGCCATCGTGTCCTCCTTCGGTTCGGGATCGGCCGCTCAAGCGGCCTGGCGCGACGTGCCGCCGAGCACGTCGGCGATCGCGTTCGCGACGTGGTCGACGTTCGCGTCGTTCAGGCCCGCGATGCACATGCGGCCCGAGCGCAGCAGGTAGACGCCGTGTGACGCGCGCAGCCGGTCCACGTCGCCCGCGGCGATGCCCGTGTAGCTGAACATGCCGCGCTGCGTGACGAGCGCATCGAACGCGGGCGCCGGCAGGCGCGCGTCGAGCCGCGCCTTCAGCGCGCCGCGCATCCGCTTGATGCGCGTGCGCACCTGGGCCACCTCGTCTTCCCAGCACGCACGCAGGACGTCGTCGTTCAGCACGGCCGACACGAGCTGCGCGCCGAACAGCGGCGGGCTCGAATAGGTGCGGCGCACGCCGGCCTGCAACTGGCTCAGCACCGTCGCCGCTTCGTCCGCGCTCGCGCAGACGATCGACAGGCCCCCGACGCGCTCGCCGTACAGCGAGAAGTTCTTCGAGAACGAGTTGCTGACGATCGCCGGCAGTCCCGCCTCGACGATCACGCGCACGGCCCATGCGTCGTCGTCGAGGCCGTCGCCGAAGCCCTGGTACGCCATGTCGAGGAACGGAATCAGTCCGCGGCGCGCGAGCACGTCGATCACCGCGTTCCACGCGTCGCGGCCGAGATCGAGGCCCGTCGGGTTGTGGCAGCACGGCTGCAGCAGCACGATGCTGCGCGCGGGCAGCGCGTCGAGCGCTGCGAGCATCGCGTCGACGCGCAGGTCGTTGCGCGCTGCGTCGTAATACGGATACGTGTGCACGTCGAGGCCGGCCGCCGCGAAGATCACGCGATGGTTGTCCCACGTCGGATCGCTGACCCAAATCGCGCTGTCGGGGAAATAGCGCTTCACGAACTCCGCGCCGAGCCGCAGCGCGCCCGAGCCGCCGAGCGTCTGCAGCGTCGCGACGCGCCCTTGCGCGAGCGCCGCGCAGTCGGCGCCGAACACGAGGCGCTGCACGCCCTGCCGATACGCGGCAAGCCCTTCCATCGGCAGGTAGGTATGCGGCGCACCGGCTTCGCGCACGCGCTCGGCCGCGAGACGCGTGCTCTCCAGCACGGGGATGCGGCCCGCGTCGTCGTAGTAGAGACCGATGCTGAGGTTGACCTTGTGCGGATGGGCATCCTGCTGGAACGCCTGGAACAGCGACAGGATCGGGTCGCCCGGATAGGCGGGAATGTGTTCGTACATGACGCAATGACGGTAAGAGTTGAAGGCGGCGATACGGCCGGCGGCGTGACAGCGCGTCAGGCCGTGCGGTCGAGGCATGGGGCGCATGTTATCGAGGACGAAATAGAATGAGCTTCACTTTTCGATGACGAATCGCCGCCTTTGCAGTAGAGTCTGCGCTTGTCATCTCAAAAGTTACGGGATTCTGCGAAATGAATCTGGATCGAACCGACATGCGGATCCTGCGGCATCTCGAGCGGGACGGACGCATCAGCAATCAGGACCTCGCGAACGCGGTCGCGCTGTCGCCGTCGGCGTGCCTGCGGCGCGTGAAGTTGCTCGAGGAACGCGGCGTCATTTCGGGCTACCGCTGCACGATCGAGCCGAAGAAGGTCGGCGTCGCATTCGAGGCGCTCGTGCATGTGTCGATGCGGCCGGACGTGCCCGAATGGCACGACCGGTTCGTGGAGGCGATCCAGGAGTGGCCGGAAGTCATCGCCGCGCAGATCGTGACGGGCGGCTCGAACTACGTGCTGACGGTTCGGGCGCGCGACCTCGACCACTATTCCGACTTCGTGATCAACCGCCTGCACCGCGCGACAGGTGTGATGTCGATCAATTCGAGCATCGTGCTCGCGACGCTCAAGCGCGACGGCTCGATCCTCGATCTCGTCGAACCGTCGACGGCCGGGTGACGAACTGTTTGCACCGGCCTGAAAAATATTTGAAGAAAGTGCTTTACGAACCCGAAAAGCTCTGACATAATTTCAGCTTCTTTGGGCGGTTAGCTCAGCGGTAGAGCACTGCCTTCACACGGCAGGGGTCACTGGTTCGATCCCAGTACCGCCCACCAAAGAATTCAAGGGCCTGCGTCTCACGACGCAGGCCCTTTTCGTTTTGCGGCCGCCTTTCTGCTGCGGCGCGCCTCCCCTGCACGCTTCCTTGCGCTCGCGAACAAGTTCGACGGGCAACGACGCTTCGGCCACATGCAGTCGAAGCGTCGCGACGACTGACTACCCTGCCCGCCTCACCCGCTGCGCCGTCGCATCGAACGCGCGCTTCGCCTTGTCGACGATCTCGTCGACCTCCGCCTCCCGGATCACGAGCGGCGGCGACAGCAGCATCCGGTCGCCGGTCGCACGCATGATCAGATTGCCGTTGAAGCAGAAGTCCCGGCAGATCATCCCGACGTCGACGCTGGCGTCGAACCGCTCGCGCCGCGCGCGATCGCGCGCGAGCTGGACCCCCGCGACCAGCCCCGCCCCCGCGATCTCGCCGACGATCGGATGATCGCCGAGCGCTTCCCGCAGCCGACGCTGGAAATACGGCCCGATGTCACGCTTCACGCGCTCGACGATCCCTTCGTCGCGCAGCAGCTTCAGGTTCGCGACCGCCACCGCCGCCGCGACCGGATGGCCCGA
>NZ_QTQD01000021.1:0-125588 GCF_003858025.1 Burkholderia sp. Bp9004
GCCGCGATCTTCGCGAGCGAACCGCCGAATTTGCCGACCGCGGTCCGCGCGGCCGATACGATCACTACGTCCGTCATTTCCCTTTCCTCCAGGCCCGCACGACGCGGCGCATCGCTACCGGCCCTGTTAAAAAACTGCGGTGCACCGGACAGCGTGCGCCGCTGTCCGTCTTTCGTCAATCGCGCTGCAACACGTAGCGGCCCGGCGCCGGCTCGATCACCGGGAACTGCGCGGAACCGGCCTTGGCGGGCGGCGCCACCTTGCGGCCGCCGTACTGGTCGAGCCACTCGACCCAGGTCGTCCACCAGCTGCCCGGCTGCTCGGTCGCACCGGCAAACCAGTCGTCCGCGGATCCGGGCAGATCGTTGTCGTTGACCCAGTAGCTGCGCTTCTTCTTCGCCGGCGGATTGATCACGCCCGCGATGTGGCCCGACGCGCCGAGCACGAACTTCAGCGGACCCGTCAGGATCGACGTCGATGCGTAAGCCGTCTGCCACGGCACGATGTGATCCTCGCGCGACCCGTAGATGAAGGTCGGCACGTCGATGCGCGACAGGTCGACGGATTCGCCGCACACGGTCAGCGCGCCCGGCACGCGAAGCTTGTTCTCGAGATAGGTATTGCGCAGGTACCACGCGTACATCGGGCCCGGCAGGCTCGTCGAGTCGCTGTTCCAGTACAGCAGGTCGAACGCGGCGGGCGTGCGGCCCTTCAGGTAGTTGTCGACGACGTAGTTCCAGACGAGGTCGTTCGGCCGCAGGAACGAGAACGTGTTCGCGAACTCGACGCCGCGCATCAACCCCGGCGCCGCGCCGTTCTTGCCGCCGATGGTCTGCTCGCGCATCTGCACGTGCGCCTCGTCGACGAACACGTCGAGGATGCCGGTGTCGGTGAAATCGAGCATCGCGGTCAGCAGCGTCATCGACGCGGCCGGATGTTCGCCGCGCGCGGCGAGCACCGACAGCGCGGTCGCGAGCATCGTGCCGCCGACGCAGAAGCCAAGCGTGTTGATCTGCTCGCGGCCGCTGATCTGCTGCACGGCGTCGATCGCCGCGAGCAGCCCTTCGTTCATGTAGTCGTCCCACGTCTTGTGCGCGACCGACGCATCGGCGTTGCGCCACGACACGAGGAACACCTGATGGCCGTTCGACAGCGCATGCGCGACGAGCGAATTCTCGGGCTGCAGGTCGAGGATGTAGAACTTGTTGATGCACGGCGGCACGATCAGGAGCGGCCGCTCGAACACCTTGTCCGTCTTCGGCGCGTACTGGATCAGCTGGATCAGGTCGTTCTCGTAGACGACCGCGCCTTCGGTACACCCGAGGTTCTTGCCGACCACGAATTGCGATTCGTCGGTCTGCGAAATTTTGCCGCGCTGCATGTCACCGAGCAGGTTCATCATCCCCTGCCGCAGGCTTTCGCCCTGCGTCTCGAGGATCGACTTCTGTGCATCGGGATTGAGCGCCAGGAAGTTGCTCGGCGCGGCTGCGGCGGTCCATTGCTGGACGGAGAAACGGATGCGTTCGCGCGTCTTCGGATCGGTCTCGAGCGCGTCGGCCAGTTCCTGCAGGTAGCGCGCGTTGAGCAGATACCACGCAGCCGCGAACGCATGCGCGGGCGACGCCTTCCAGGCATCCGCGCTGAAGCGGCGGTCCCTCAGTTCTGGCGACTCGAGCTTCGCGGCGGCGGCCTGCTGCATCAGCGTCACGCAGTCGCGCGCATAATCGGCCTGCAGCTTCTGGAGCCGTTCCGGCGGGATCGCGGCCACGGGCAGCTTCAATCCCGCGAACGGCGAAGCCAGGCCGCCGAAGGCGCCCAGATCGGGCATCGACGGCATCTGGAACGGAACGGATGTCGGGAACTGGAATGCGGCGAACGGATTCGCCGTGGTCGCCGCCGTTGCAGCGCGCGCCGGATCGGCGAAACCGCGCCAGGCGTTCAGCCATGCCTCGAACATCTGCTGCATCGGCTGGGTAGCCTGGTCGAATCCGGTGCTGCCCGCGAAAGTGCCCGCTTGAGCGGACGTCGACGAATTTTTCGATGCTGTCATTACCTGCCTTACCGGTGATTCGTGAGCGTCAATCGTGAAATCCTGCTCGCGCGCGGCGTGCCGGCTGCGAGCCGGGCCGTCATGCTCTGGAGAGGCGTCTCCAGATTCTGCCGCAGTGCGGTATTTTTATCATTATCGTTTTCCCCATGTGAAGCACTGCGTCAAACCACCGAGCATTTCTGCTCGGAGATAATCCGCGCGAAACAAGCTGGACAAGGCTTCCGGCGAAACATAAAACATTTTGATTGACTTGACTTCGCGATTATTCATTCGATTGTCCATGCAACGCCGCATTGCCGCGCCAATATCGCAATAACCGATTTCGCAGCGCAACAAGCCAAGCCGCGCGCGCACGTGCGCGGTCAGCAGTCAATCGGCCAGCCAGATCGCCGCCGCCATGCGGCCGGTCACGCGGTCGCGCCGGTACGAATAGAAGCGCGCGTGTTCGGTGACCGTGCAGGCGGTCCCGCCGCTCACGTGCGTCACGCCTGCGCGCGCGAGGCGCAGGCGCGCAAGCGCGTAGAGGTCGGCGAGGTACTTGCCGGGCGCGCCGTCGATCACGACGAACGCTTGACGCGTCTCATCATGCTCCGACTGCGGAGCCGTGTCGAGAAACGCCTCGCGCACGTCTGCGCCGACCTCGAACGCCCGCGGGCCGATCGCGGGCCCGAGATACGCATGGAGATCATCCGTCGCGCCGCCGGCGAGTGCCGCGACGCCGGCCGCGGTCTGCTCGACGATGCCGGCCGCGAGCCCGCGCCAGCCAGCATGCGCGGCACCCACCGCCCGGCCCCGCGCGTCGCACAACAGCACCGGCAGGCAATCGGCGACCATCACGACACAGACCGCGCCCGCGCGGTCCGTCACGCTCGCATCGGCCCGCACGGGCGCCTCGGCACCCGGCGCGGCCTCGATCACTTCGTCCGCACGCACGATCCGCGCGCCGTGAACCTGTTCGAGCCATGCCGCTCGCGACTGTCCCGCCAGCGCGAGCAAGCGCGCGCGATTCGCGGCGACATGGGTCGGATCGTCACCGGTATGCTGGCCGAGATTCATCCCGCCCGGCAACGCGGCGCCGTCCTGCCAGCGCCCGTACGGGCCCTCGCTCACGCCGCCGTCGCGCGTCGTGATCAGCGCACGCACGCGCGGCGCCACCTGCCAGTCGGGCCGCATGCAGTCCTGCCACGTCAACGGCGCCAGGTTCGTCATCGGCACTCACTCCTCCTCATCGTCGTAATCGTCGTCGTGATCCTGATATTCGCCGGCGAAATCGTCATCGTCGTAGACACCATCTTCATCGTCGAATTCCTCGTCGCCCTGCCCGAAGCCCAGCGCCGCGACGAGCGCGTTCATGTCGTCCGGCAACGGACAACGCCACTGCATCGTCTTGCCCGTGACCGGATGCACGAGGCCGAGCCGCCAGGCGTGCAGCGCCTGCCGCGCGAACCCGCCCGGCAGCGGCGCGACCGAGCGCTTGCCGCGCGCGCGCCCGTACACCGGATCGCCGAGCAGCGGATGCCCGACATGCGCGCAGTGCACGCGGATCTGGTGCGTACGGCCGGTTTCGAGATCGCACTGGATCGCGGACACCGGCTGACGTTGCCACATGCATGTGTCAACCGTACGGAAATGCGTGCGCGCGGGCTTGCCCGACGCGCCGGTGACGACGGCCATGCGCGTGCGCTCGCGCGGATCGCGGCCGATCGGCGCGTCGATCGTGCCGTCTTCGGGCATCATGCCCCATACGAGCGCGAAATAGCGGCGCTTCACGGTACGCGCCTGCAGCTGGCGCACGAGGTCGGTCTGCGCGGCGAGTGTGCGCGCAACCACCATCAGGCCGGACGTCTCCTTGTCGAGCCGGTGCACGATGCCCGCGCGCGGCAGGCCGGCCGCCGCGTCGCCGTAGCGGTGCAGCAGGCCGTTGAGGATCGTGCCGCTCCAGTTGCCGGCAGCCGGATGGACGACGACGCCCGCCGGCTTGTTGATGACGACGAGCGCGTCGTCCTCGTAGATCACGTCGAGCGGCACCGGCTCCGGCGTGAACGCCAGCTGCTCCGGCAGCAGGTCGGGCACGAGCTCGATCCTTGCGCCGAGCGGCACCGGCTGGCGGATCTTCGCCGGCGCGCCGTCGACCAGCACGCGCTGTGCCTCGATCCAGCTCTGCAAGCGGCTGCGGGAGAATTCGGGGAACAGTTGGGCAAGCGCTTTATCGAGGCGCTCACCCGCGAGCGACAGCGGCACTTCGACGACGCGCGGGGCCTCGTCGACCGCCGCGGACGGCACGACAGGCGGCTGCATCGCGCCTGCAGCCAGATCGTCATCGGGGGAATCCCCCGACGCAGCGTCGGCGGGCCGATCGCTTGGGCTATAATCTTCGCGATTTGACTTGCCCTGCGGGGCATTCTGCGAACTTGAACGGGTCATTTAGACTGGGTCACCGAGACTTGAAGCTAGGACATGCGAGCATGATGAATTCGACCAAACGTACGGCCAAAACCGTCGCCGCCCGAGCTGCGGCGGTAGCGGCCGCGGCCCTCATCGCCGGCTGCCACGGCTTGCCGCAGAAGCAGGACGAGACGGCTACCTGGTCGAACAACAAATTATACTCAGAGGCCCAGGACGCACTGTCCGGCGGCGACTGGGGCAAGTGCGCGAAATATTTCGAATCGCTGCAAGGTCGCGATCCGTTCGGCCATTTCGCGCAACAGGCGCAGATCAACGTCGCGTACTGCAACTGGAAGGACAACGAAGCGGCAGCCGCCGACCAGGCCGTCGACCGCTTCATCCAGCTGCATCCGGATCACCCGGATATCCCGTACGCGTACTACCTGAAGGGGATGATCCACTTCAACGACGATCTCGGCCTGTTCGGCCGCTTCTCCGGCCAGGACATGAGCGAGCGCGATCCGCAGGCACTGCGCGAATCGTACGACGCGTTCAAGGTCGTCGTCGACCGCTACCCGAAGAGCAAGTACGCACCCGACGCCGCCGCCCGGATGCGCTACATCGTCAACGCGCTCGCCTCGCACGAGGTGCACGCGGCCGACTACTACTATCGGCGTGGCGCCTATGTCGCGGCGATCAACCGCGCGCAGCTCGCGATCAAGGACTACAAGGGCGCGCCGGCGATCGAGGACGCGCTGCACATCATGATCCTGTCGTACGGCAAGCTGAACCAGCCGGAACTCGCGGAAGACACGAAGCGCGTGCTCGCGGGGACCTTCCCGGACAGCCCGTACATCACCGGCCATTCGCGCCCCGGCACGAAGAAGTCGTGGTGGCAGTTCTGAGCGACGCCCGAGCACCAACAAAAAACCCGGCCATCGAGCCGGGTTTTTTGTTGGTGCCGCCCGCAGCAGGCAGCAGCGCGATCACGCGCGCTTTGCCGCGCGATGTTCGTCGAAGAAGTCCTGCACGACTGCGATCTCGCGGGTGCGCTTGAACGGCGGCAGGCTCTGCCAGATCCGTCGACCGTAAGGCTTGTCGACGAGCCGCGTGTCGCAGATCATCAGCACGCCGCGATCCGTCTCCGCGCGAATCAGCCGGCCTGCGCCCTGCTTCAGCGTGATCACGGCCTGAGGCAGCTGGTGAACCGCGAACGGGCTCAAGCCCTTCTTGGTCAGCGCGTCGAGCCGCGCGGCCAGCACCGGATCGTCAGGCGGCGCGAACGGCAGCTTGTCGATCACAACGAGCGACAGCGCGTCGCCGCGCACGTCGACGCCTTCCCAGAAGCTCTGGCTGCCGACGAGGATCGCATTGCCGTACGAACGGAAACGATCGAGCAGTTCGGTACGGCTGGCATCGCCTTGCACCAGCAGCGGCGTGTTCCAGCCGCGCGACTCGATCACGTCGCGCAGCTTCGACGCGATCCGGTCGACCGCGCGCAGCGTCGTGCACAGCATGAAGACGCCGCCGCCCGATGCCTCGATCGCCGGCAACGCGGCATCGAACACGGCATCGGTAAACGCCGGCGACGACGGCTGCGGCAGGTTGCGCGGCACATACAGCAGGCCCTGCGTCTGATAGTCGAACGGGCTTGCGAGGGTCATCGAGCGCCGCGAGCTGAGGCCCATCTGGGCCGCGTAGTGCGTGAAATCGCCGCGCACCGACAGCGTCGCCGACGTGAACACCCACGCGCGGGGCACGCCGGCGCGCTGCTTCGCGAAAATCGGCGCGACCGACAGCGGCGTCTCGTGCAGCTGGACGGTATGCGCGAACACCTCGACCCAGCGCACCTTCTCGTTCGGGTCGTCGGTGGCCGCCTTGTCGCCGGCTGCCGCGGCATCGGCCTTCGCGGCCGCTTCCGCCGCGCCGGGCGCAACCCAGCCCGCGAGCAGGTCCTGCAGCTCGCGTGCGCGCCGCAGGCACGCGCCGAGCGACTCCGCCCGCTCGGCCTGGCTCGCGAGCGCCGAGGCAAGCGCATCGAGCGCCACTTCGAGCGCGTCGAGCGCGGCGAACATCGGGTGATCGTCGCCCAGTTGCGCGAGCGACATGCGCACGATCTGGTCGTTCGCGAACGCGAGACGCAGGTCGCGCGCCGCACGTTCGAGATCGCCGCCGAGCTTCACCCACTCGACCGCATCGCGCGCATGGCTCAGGCCTTCCGCGACCGTGTCGCGCGCAAGTTCGAGGATCTGCGTGGTCGACAGCGTCTCGCCGAAGAACAGCGTGGCCGTCTCCGGCAACTGGTGCGCTTCGTCAAAGATCACCGTGTTCGCGTTCGGCAGCAGCTCGGCCATCCCGGTGTCGCGCAGCATGATGTCCGCGAAGAACAGGTGATGGTTGACGACGACGATGTCCGCCTGCTGGGCCTCGCGGCGCGCCTGCATCACGAAGCATTCCTTGTAATGCGGGCACTCCTGGCCGAGGCAGTTGTCGCGCGTCGACGTGACCATCGACCACACCGGTGCCGTCTCCGGCACGCTCGCGAGTTCGGCCTTGTCGCCGCTCTTCGTGACCTTGGCGAACCGGACGATTTCCTGCAGGTACGCGGTATCCTGGCGCGACGGCAAGCGACCGTTGTCGGCCGTGCGCTGCAGGTAGTAATGGCACAGGTAGTTCGAGCGGCCCTTGAGCATCGCGACCGTCACCGGCACCGCGAGTGCGTTGCGCACGGTCGGGATGTCGCGCTGGAACAGCTGGTCCTGCAGGTGCTTCGTGCCGGTCGATACGATCACCTTGCCGCCCCACAGCATCGCGGGCACCAGGTACGCATAGGTCTTGCCGGTGCCGGTGCCGGCCTCGACGATCAGCGTATTGTCGCCAGCGTCGCCGTCGGCTTCGGGCGCAACACCCTCCGCGGCGGATTCGGCCGCCTTGTCGCCTTCGCCGAGGCGGCGCGCCGGCCGCTTGCGGGTCTCGAAGATCTCCGGCTCGGGCATCCGGCGCGCGGACGCCTCCATCGCGGACGCGACCGCGCGCGCCATCTCGATCTGCGACTGACGCGGGTGATAGCCGTCGAGCGCACGCGCGAGCAATCCGCCGTCGCCGAAGATCGTGTCGAGTTCGTCGACGCGTTTGCGGCTCAGCTCGAAGGTGCCTTCGGGCGCACGAACGCGCCCGGCGGACGACGCGTCACGCCGGGAATCGGGTTTGGCATCAAGCGGTGAATTCAAGGCAAGCGTTCCTGTGTCCAGCGCCCGAGCGGCGCCGGCGCTTGCCAGGCCGCGCTCAGGCGCGCTTATCCGGTTCCAGCTGCGATTGCAGCAAAATGATTTTGTCCTTGGCCGCCAGCTTTTCCTTCTTCAGCCGGTGCAGCGTGATGTCATCGATGTCGGAGTGTCCTTCCTTCAGCTCGATCTCCCGAGCGAGCTGCTGGTGCTGCTCCTGCAATGCAGCCAAACGGTTGTGCAATTCCTGCTGCTGTTCCGTGGGACGGTTTTGCATATGCGCCTCCTCATCGAAGCAGCGCGCCGACTGGCGTGCCGGCACGCACGAGACTGACTCCGGATCAATCCAACACGTTACTGCCCCTGCTGTTGCTGCTTGGCCTTCTTGGCCGCTTCCTGCTGACGCCGCTCGACATCGGCCTTGTGCTGGGCGGCTTCCTTCTGCTTCTGCTCGTAGCGCGCGGCGTTGTCCGCCCGCTCCTGCGCTTTCTGCGCGCCCTGCTGGCGCGCCTGGTCGAGCTTGCGCTGGAAGTCTGCCTGCTTCTGGTCGTATGCCTGCTTGTTCGCGGCGCGCTGCGGGCCCTCGGCGCCGCGCTGCGCCTGCTTCAGCGCATTCTGCTCCTGCTTGTCGCGGAACGCAGCCGCGTTCGCCGCATCGTTCGCCGCGCGCTGCGGCGCTTCCGCCGCATTCTGCGCCTGCTTCAACGCCTGCTGCTGGTCGCGCTGCTGCGCCCGCACCGCGCGCTGTTCGTCGTCGAGCGCGAGCTGCTCCTGACGGATGCTCGCCCGCTCCTCGCGCATCCGGTCGCGCGCATTGCCGAGACAGTGATTGACGAAGAACTTGCTGTAACAATCGTGCTCCGCCACGGCATAACGATAATCGTTTTCCGCGGAACGTTGATTGAGCACTTTTTGACGGGTGTCAAAATCCTGCGTGGTGGAGGGGGCGACGGGCGCGGCCACTGCGGCGTCCGGCGCGGTGGCGCCCGATGCCTGTGCGTACGCGACGGTAGACCCGGCGGACAAAGCCGCGGCGAGCGCTGCGCCGAGCGCGACGAGAGAAATGCGGGAAGTTGGCAACGTCGTAGGAAAGCTGCGGGACATGTGTCAAATTCTATCACCCCCGGCTGGACGCTCCGCCATTTATGGCAAAATGCCCCGCTTCACTCACCCGCGGCATCTGGTCCGGCGGGCCCGTCTTGCAGCCCGCGGCGCGCGGCCTGCCGGCCCGCGCCGCGATTTCAGCAGGCAGATCATCCACGACATGACGGAAACCGTAGCACTCAAGATCGTACAGCGCATCGCCACCGAACTGTCCGTCCAGCCGCGCCAGGTCGCGGCGGCAGTGCAACTCCTCGACGAAGGCTCGACCGTTCCGTTCATTGCCCGGTACCGCAAGGAAGTGACCGGCAACCTGGACGACACGCAGCTGCGCCAGCTCGAGGAACGCCTCCTGTATCTGCGCGAGCTCGAGGATCGCCGCGCGGCGATCCTGTCGAGCATCGACGAACAGGGCAAGCTGACCGACGAACTGCGCGCCGCGATCGACGCGGCCGACAGCAAGCAGGTGCTCGAAGACCTTTATCTGCCGTACAAGCCGAAGCGCCGCACGCGTGCGCAGATCGCGCGCGAAGCCGGCCTCGAGCCGCTCGCGCAGGCGCTGCTCGCGAATCCGCTGCTCGACCCGCAGACGGAAGCCGCCGCGTACGTCGATGCCGACAAGGGCGTCGCCGACGTGAAGGCCGCCCTCGACGGCGCCCGCGACATCCTGTCCGAGCAATTCGGCGAAACAGCCGAACTGCTCGGCAAGCTGCGCGACTACCTGCACAGCCAGGGCGTCGTGTCCTCCGCGGTCGTCGAAGGCAAGGAAAACGAGGAAGGCGAGAAGTTCCGCGACTACTACGACTACGCGGAAACGATCCGCACCGTGCCGTCGCATCGCGCGCTGGCACTGTTCCGCGGCCGCAATGCCGGCGTGCTGACCGTCAAGCTCGGGCTCGGCGAGGAACTCGACGCGCAGATCCCGCATCCCGGCGAAGCGATGATCGCGCGCCATTTCGGGATCGCGAACCAGAGCCGCCCGGCGGACAAGTGGCTGTCCGACGTGTGCCGCTGGTGCTGGCGCGTGAAGGTGCAGCCGCACATCGAGAACGAACTGCTCACGCAACTGCGTGAAACGGCGGAAGCCGAAGCAATCCGCGTGTTCGCCCGCAACCTGAAGGACCTGCTGCTGGCCGCGCCGGCCGGCCCGAAGGCCGTGATCGGTCTCGACCCCGGCCTGCGCACGGGCGTGAAGGTCGCCGTGGTCGACCGCACCGGCAAGCTGCTCGCGACCGATACGATCTACCCGCACGAGCCGCGGCGCGACTGGGACGGCTCGCTCGCGAAGCTCGCGCGCATCGCCGCGCAGACGCAGGCCGAGCTGATCAGCATCGGCAACGGCACCGCGTCCCGTGAAACCGACAAGCTCGCGAGCGAGCTGATCGCGAAGCACCCCGAACTGCGGCTGCAGAAGATCGTCGTGTCGGAAGCCGGCGCGTCGGTCTACTCGGCGTCCGAACTGGCCGCAAAGGAATTCCCGGAACTCGACGTGTCGCTGCGCGGCGCCGTGTCGATCGCCCGCCGCCTGCAGGACCCGCTCGCGGAGCTCGTGAAGATCGAGCCGAAGGCGATCGGCGTCGGCCAGTACCAGCACGATGTGAACCAGCGCGAACTCGCCCGCTCGCTCGACGCGGTGGTCGAGGATTGCGTGAACGCGGTCGGCGTCGACGCAAACACCGCGTCGGTCGCGCTGCTCGCACGCGTCTCGGGCCTGAACGCCACGCTCGCGCGCAACATCGTCGACTACCGCGATGCGAACGGGCCGTTCCCGTCGCGCGATCACCTGCGCAAGGTGCCGCGCCTCGGCGACAAGACCTTCGAACAGGCAGCCGGCTTCCTGCGCATCAACGGCGGCGAGAATCCGCTCGACCGCTCGTCGGTCCACCCGGAGGCTTATCCGGTCGTCGAACGGATCCTCGCGAAGATCAACAAGCGGATCGACGACGTGCTCGGCAGCCGTGATGCGCTGTCCGGCCTGTCGCCGACCGAATTCGTTGACGAACGTTTCGGCCTGCCGACCGTGCGCGACATCCTGTCCGAACTCGAAAAACCGGGTCGTGACCCGCGCCCCGAATTCAAGACCGCAACGTTCCGTGACGGCGTCGAAAAGGTGTCTGACCTGATGCCGGGCATGCTGCTTGAAGGTGTCGTGACGAACGTCGCGGCGTTCGGCGCATTCGTGGATGTTGGCGTGCACCAGGACGGCCTCGTCCACGTGTCCGCGATGTCGACGAAGTTCATCAAGGATCCGCACGAAGTCGTGAAGGCCGGCCAGGTCGTCAAGGTCAAGGTGCTCGACGTCGACGTAAAGCGTCAGCGCATTTCGCTGACGATGCGCCTCGACGACGAAGCGGCCGCGCCCGGCATGGCGCCGCGCGGCGGCCAGGATCGCGGCAATGCCGGCCGCGGCGCGGCGCGCCCGCAGCGTTCGCGCGAGCCTGAACCGGCCGGCGCGATGGCTGCGGCGTTCGCGAAGCTGAAACGCTGAACACGCGAAGGCTGTCGACGCACCAAAAAAAGCCCGCCGGAAGGCGGGCTTTTTCATGGCTTCGGCAAACGTTGCCGGATCGGCATGGGCCGCATATGCGGCCCGTGCCGATCAGATTTCGATCTTGGTGCCGAGCTCGACGACGCGGTTCGCCGGGATCGAGAAGAAGTCGGTCGGCTTCGCCGCGTTCTGATGCATCCATGCGAACACGCGTTCGCGCCAGATCGACATGCCGGGCAGATGCGTCGGCACGACCGTTTCGCGCGCGAGGAAGAACGACGTGTCCATCAGTTCGAACGTCATGTCGTGCGTGCGGCCGAATTCCTCGAGCACGGCCTTCACGTCCGGCGTCTCGTTGAAGCCGTATTCGGCCTTGACGATGTACAGACCGCCGCCCGCGTCGCGCGAACTCAGGCGCTTGTCATCGCGCACGTACGGGATGTCGCGCGTGACGAACGTCAGGAAAATGGTCCGCTCGTGCAGCACCTTGTTGTGCTTCAGGTTGTGCAACAGGCTGACGGGCACGAGCTTGTCGTTACCGGTCAGGTAGATCGCCGTACCCGACACACGGTGCGGCGGATGCGCGAGCAGCCCCTGCAGGAACGGCTCGAGCGGGATACCGTCGGCAGCCGTACGCTCCTTGACGATGTGGCGGCCCTTGTACCAGGTCATCAGCAGGAAGAACAGCAGCGCGCCAATGCCGAGCGGCAGCCAGCCGCCCTGCGCGACCTTGAGCAGGTTCGCGCCAAAAAAGCCGAGGTCGACCGCGAGGAACACCGCGATGATCGCGCCGACGAGCAGCCGGTTCCAGTTCCATACCTTCACCATCACGACAGCCGCGAGCACGGTCGTGATCACCATCGTCGCCGTCACCGCGATACCGTACGCGGCGGCGAGGTTGTCGGAGCTCTTGAAGCCGATCACGATGCAGAGGATCACGAACAGCAGCAGCCAGTTCACGACCGGCACGTAGATCTGGCCGATCGCCAGCTCGGACGTATGCAGCACCTTCATGCGCGGCACGTAGCCGAGCTGGATCGCCTGCGACGTCAACGAATACGCGCCCGAGATCACGGCCTGCGAAGCGATCACGGTCGCAACCGTCGACAGCACGACGAGCGGCAGCAGCGCCCACTCCGGCGCCAGCAGGAAGAACGGGTTCTCGATCGCCTTCGGGTTCTGGATCAGCAGCGCGCCCTGGCCGAAGTAGTTCAGCACGAGCGACGGCATCACGAGCCCGTATGCGGCGAGGCGAATCGGCTTCGCGCCGAAGTGGCCCATGTCCGCGTAGAGCGCTTCCGCACCGGTCAGCACCAGCACGACCGAACCGAGCACGACATAAGCCTGCAGCACATGCTCCGACATGAACGACGCCGCGTAATACGGGTTGATCGCCGCGATGATGCCCGGCACGCGCGCGATGTGATACACACCGAGCGCCGCGATCGCGATGAACCACAGCACCATGATCGGCCCGAACAGCTTGCCGACCATCGCGGTACCGTGACGCTGGATCCAGAACAGCGCGATCAGGATCACGATCGTGATCGGCATCACGAGATGGGACAGGTGCGGCGTCGCGATCTCCAGACCTTCGACGGCCGACATCACGGAAATCGCCGGCGTGATCACGGCATCGCCGTAGAACATGCACGCGCCGAAGATCCCGAGCGCCATCAGCGCGCCCGCGACGCGGGTTTTCGAGTCGAGCGGCCGCAGCGACAGCGCCATCAGCGCGAGCACGCCGCCCTCGCCATTGTTGTCGGCCCGCATCACGAACAGTAGATACTTGATGCCGACCACCAGGATGATCGCCCAGAACAGCAGCGAGATCACCCCGAGAATCGAGCCTTCGGTGAGCGGAATGCCGTGTGCGGGGCTGAACGCCTCCTTCAGCGAATACAGCGGGCTCGTGCCGATGTCGCCGAACACGACGCCGATGGCCGCTATCGCAAGCGCCCGCATCGAGTGTTGGTGCGTCGAATGCGCATGGGCTGCGTCGGTCGCCTGGATCGTGTCGTTCATATGAAGCTTAATAATCGGGTCCGGTTCGGACAAAACGAGCGCTATTCTACTCGCGCCCCCCTGAAAAACCGTCCTGCCCTGTTGCCCTGAAGCCACGTGATCCACGCTGCGCATGCAATCCTGCGCGAGCTGTGGCAGGGCTGCCATCATAGCCGGGGCCGCGCCGTCTGCCTACCGTCAAGACCGATTGTGGTACCCACCAGCCCGGCGCCGCAATGAAAAACGGCGCCGCAAGCGGCGCCGTACAAGGCTTTCCTTCGATCAGCCGGACACTTACGCGCCCGAGCCGTCGCGCTGCGCACGACCACGCTTGATCCACGCCTCGAGATTATGCGGACGAACCGTGTCCCACTCTTCGAACGGCTGATGAATCCACGGATTAGTCGGCAGATACTGCGTGTGATAGTCAGGCTTGATCTTCGAGCAACCCTTGTACCAGAGCACCGCCGAGCGCACGGCCTTGACCGCCGGATAGCGCTCCTTCAGGTGCTCCTGCACGCGCGCGAGCGTGACGCCCGAATCGACGAGATCGTCGACCAGCAGCACGTTGCCCTCGAGGTTGCCACGCGTCATCGTGATGTACTGCGCGATGTCGAGCTCGCCCTGCTCGGTGCCGGCCGCTTCGCGGTACGAACTCGTCGCGAGGATCGCGAGCGGGACGTCATAGATGCGCGACAGTTGGTCGCCGACGCGCAGACCGCCGCGCGCGAGGCACAGGATCTGATCGAACTTCCAGCCCGATGCATGCACCTGGAGCGCAAGCAGCTCGATCAGACGATGGTATTCGTCCCAGCCCACCCACAGGTTCTTGTCGTCGTTGCGCGGATCGGTCATCAAGTCTGCCGCCGTCATCGTGATTTGCTGCGTCATGCTGAGAATTACACCTTGAACGGGTGGCGAAGCAGGATCGTCTCGTCGCGATCCGGCCCCGTCGAAACCATGTCGACCGGCACGCCGGCCACTTCCTGGACACGGGCCAGGTATGCCTGAGCATTCGCCGGCAGCGCGTCCCACGCCTTGATGCCGACGGTGCTTTCCTTCCAGCCGGCAAACGTTTCGTACACGGGCTCGCAACGCGCGACATCGGCCGCACCGCGCGGCAGGATGTCCACGTCCTTGCCGTCGATCTTGTAGCCGACGCACAGCTTGACTTCATCGAGGCCGTCGAGCACGTCGAGCTTCGTCATGCACAGACCCGACACGCCGTTGATCTGGATCGAGCGGCGCAGCGCCGCCGCGTCGAGCCAGCCGGTGCGGCGCGGACGGCCGGTGACCGAGCCGAATTCCTTGCCGACGTTCGCCAGCGTAACGCCGACCTGGTCCTGGCGCTGCGGGTTGTCCGCGTCGTACAGCTCGCTCGGGAACGGGCCCGAGCCGACGCGCGTGCAGTACGCCTTCGTGATGCCGAGGATGTAGTTCAGCTTCTGCGGACCGACGCCAGCGCCGGCCGATGCCGCACCCGCGACGCAGTTGCTCGACGTGACGAACGGATAGGTGCCGTGGTCGATGTCGAGCAGCGTGCCTTGCGCGCCTTCGAACAACAGGTTCTGACCGGCGTTGTTCGCGTCATACAGGCGGCGCGACACGTCGGCCACCATCGGCTTCAGGCGATCGGCGTAGCCGAGCATCGTGTCGAGCGTGGCCTGGAAATCGACGGCCGCGCCACCCAGGTACTGGGTCAGCACGAAGTTGTGGAAATCGAGGTTTTCGCGCAGGCGGTCGGCGAAGGTCTTTGCGTCGAACAGGTCCTGCACGCGCAGCGCGCGGCGGCCGACCTTGTCTTCGTACGCGGGGCCGATGCCGCGGCCGGTCGTACCGATCTTGCCCGCACCCTTACGCGCCTCGCGCGCCTGGTCGATCGCAATGTGGTACGGCAGGATCAGCGTCGTGGCTTCGGAGATGAACAGGCGATCGCGCACGTTCACGCCGGCCTCTTCCAGCTCGCCGATTTCCTTGAACAGTGCCTCGGGGGACAGGACAACGCCATTGCCGATGTAGCAGGCGACGCCTTCACGCATGATGCCCGACGGAATGAGGCGCAAGATGGTTTTCTTGCCGCCGATGATGAGGGTGTGGCCGGCGTTGTGACCGCCCTGGAAACGCACGACGCCCTGAGCGTGGTCCGTCAGCCAGTCGACGATCTTGCCCTTGCCTTCATCACCCCATTGCGTTCCCACGACGACGACATTGCGCCCGGGAGTCACGTTCACTGCGCTGGCAGACATGTTGATTCGTTAGCTGGTTAAAAACGTATTCTACCTATGTTCGCGGGCGATTCCGAATTTTTCCGTTTCGCTTCAACGATATGCACGCCGAACGACGGCCCGCGAACGCCTGTTTAACGGGGTTCGACCACCCATGCGCCGTTACGCTCGACGAGCGAACGGTCGCACGCGAACTCGTCGAGCACGTGGTCGTGCCCCGGCAACGCCTGGATCACGACCTCGCCCGCATCGCGCAGCGCCGCAACGGCCGCGCTCAGCGCGTCGTCCTGTGCCCACGGCGCGAGAATTGCAGTGCCTCGCGCCTCGATCGGCGAAATCCGCGCGAGTTCGCGCAAGTCGAGCGAGAAGCCCGTCGCCGGGCGGGCGCGGCCGTAGGCCTGGCCCACGTGGTCGTAACGGCCGCCGCGCGCGATCGCGTTCGGCACGCCGTCGATGTACGCCGTAAACATCGCGCCGCTGTGGTACGCGTAGCCACGCAGGTCGGCGAGATCGATCGCCACCTCGACGCCCTTCGCCTGCGCCGCGAGCTGCGCGAGATCGTCGAGTGCGCGCGTGATCTCGGGCAGCACCGGCAGGCGTGCACGTGCCTCGTCGAGCACGCTCGCGTCGCCGTACAGATGCGGCAGCGCCCGCAGCGCCGCGCGCGTATCGGCGCCGAGATCGTCGGTGAGTTCGTTCAGCAGCGGCACGTCCTTGCCCGACAGCGCGTCGTGCAGCGCCTCGCCGCGCTCGGCGGCCTGCGCGTCGCGTGCGAGCAGCGCCGCGAGCACGCCCGCGTGACACAGATCCAGACGGATCCGCGACAGCCCCGCGAGGTGCAGTGCGTCGAGCATCAGCTGCTGGATCTCCAGATCGGCTTCCAGCCCGGCATGACCGTAGATTTCGGCGCCGATCTGGATCTGTTCGCGCGTCGCATGCAGGCCGCGCGGACGCGTATGCATCACGTGGCCCGCATAGCAGAGGCGCGTCACGCCCTGGCGGTTCAGCAGGTGCGCGTCGATGCGCGCGACCTGCGGCGTGATGTCCGCGCGCAGGCCGAGCGTGCGGCCCGACAGCTGATCGACCAGCTTGAAGGTGCGCAGGCGCAGGTCGGCGCCGCCGCTCGTCAGCAGCGACTCGAGATATTCGAGCAGCGGCGGCATCACCATTTCGTAGCCGTACGAACGGAAGCGATCGAGCAGCCTGCGGCGCAGCTCCTCGATCTTGCGCGCTTCCGACGGCAGTACGTCGGCGATATTCTCGGGAAGTAACCAGGTCGACATCGGTACGGTCCTACGACAGGAAACAGGGCGCGACACGCGCGCCGCGAGATGAATCGGAAATCGGAAATCGGGCGGAACGAACGGCGGGTGCGCCGTCCGGATCAGGTGGCGAGCAGCAACAGGACGAGCCCGAGCGCCATCACGATGAGCCCGCCGATCCGGATATGATGCGGCGGCCGCTCCGCTATTCTACGAAACGTGTCGCGCCAGGCGACGGGAAACACGAAGGGGAACGCCCCCTCGATAATCAGCATCAGTGCTACCGCGAGCAACAACGAGCCAGCCAGATCCATGCGAGCGACGGCGCCACTCGATGCGGCGCCCCAAGGTCAGTGTTTGCGGGGAGCGGGTGCCGCCGGTGCGGCACCGCCCGTCGAGCTGCGCATGAAGCGGAAAAACTCGCTGTCGGGGTCGACGACGATGATGTCGTTGCGCTTGAAGGTATTCCGGTAAGCCTGCAGGCTCGCATAAAACTGATAGAACTGCGGATCACGGCCAAACGCTTCGGCGGCGATCGACGCGGCCTTCGCGTCGCCCTCGCCCTTGACCATCTGCGCGGACTTGTACGCATTCGCGAGCACCGCCTGCTGTTCGCGTTCCGCGTCGGCCTTGATCTGCTCGACATCGGCGGCGCTATCCGCACGCACCTGTGCGGCCTGGTCGCGCAGCGCGGCAATCATCCGCTGATAGACGGCATCCGTCTGCGCAGCCGGCAAGTCGACACGCGTCAACTGCACGTCGACCACGTCGACGCCCAAGACCGATGCCTTCGCGCGCACCGCCTCGCGCACCGCATTGGCAATGTCGCGCTGGCCGCCGAGCGCGTCGTCGAGCGCGCGCTTGCCGAACGCGTCGCCGAGTGCGCTCTTCAGCGCGCCGGCCAGACGCTCGGTGGCAGCCGCCGGGTCGCCGCCCGTCGCCGTGAAATACTTCATCGGATCGCTGATCCGGTACTTGACCGCATACGCGACAAGCAGATCGTGCTTGTCTTCGGTCGCCAGTTGCAACGGATCCGACGACTCGAGCGATTGCAGGCGCGTGTCGATCAGCGTCGCCGTCTGCAGCGGCGGCGGCAACTTGAAATGAATGCCGGGACCCGCGAGTTCGGGTTGCGCGCCGTCGCGGCCCGACAACACGGCAGTGTGGCGCGGGTCGACGGTCAGGACGGTCGACGACGCCGCGAAGGCGGCGATCACGATTGCGACGACGAGCGCAATGATTCGGTTCATGTTCTGCGCTCTCCGTTACTTCGTATCGTCTTCACGCGAGCGGCTGCGGAACGCTTCGCGCGACCGCAGCACGTCGCTGCCCGGTGCGGGCGCCGCCGCGGACGAAGCCGCGCTCGCGGGTGCGCTCGATGCAGCGGCAGCCGGGGCCGACGCCGCGGCGGGCTCGGATGCACCGGCCGGCGTCGCGGCATTCGTGGCATTCGCGGCATTCGCGACGTTTTGTCGCCCCTGCTCGACGAGCTTGTCGAGCGGCAGATACACGACGCTGTTGCCACCCTTGTTGCCGACGAACACTTTCGTCGCGTTCGAATAGATTTCCTGCATCGTCTCGAGGTACATCCGCTCACGGATCACCGCGGGCGCTTTCGAATACTGTGCATAGACCTGCTTGAACCGGTCGGCGTCGCCTTCTGCTTGCGTGACCACGCGATCGGCATACGCCTTCGCTTCATCGGCGAGTTTCGCGGCATCGCCCTGCGCCTTCGGCAGCAGGTCGTTCGCATAGGCCTGCGCCGCACGCTTCGCGGCCTCGCGGTCTTCGCGCGCCTTCGCGACTTCGGCGTATGCGGCCTGTGTCTGCTCGGGTGCCGCGACGTTCTGCATCGTGACGGCCGTGATCTCGAGGCCCGACTGGTAGCGATCGAGATCGCGCTGGATCGCGGCGGACAATTGCTCGCGCAGCGCGTCGCGATCCTGGTTCAGCATGTCGGCCGCGCTGCGCGTGCCGACGATCGCACGCACCGCGGCCTGGGCGGCCTGCGACACACTGCGCTCCGGGTCGACGCTGCGGAACAGGTAGTCGATTGCCGAACGAATGCGGTACTGGACGATGAAACGCACGTCGACGATGTCGGCGTCGCGCGTCAGCATCGCCGCTTCCTTCACGTTCGCGAGACGCACGACGTTGTTGCGGCCGATCTCGATCGAACGGACCTGCGATGTGTCGACGATCTCGTGCGACGCGAACGGATACGGTGCGCGCCAGTGCACGCCCTGGCCAACCGTGCCGGACAGCTTGCCGAACTGCAGCACGACGCCCGTCTGGCCCTCCTGCACGACGAACAGCCCGCTGCCTGCGTAGACCGCGACCAGCACGCCGACCACGATGCCAACGCCGACGCGCGCGGCCCGGCCATTGTCGGGCCGGAAGCCGTTGCCGCCCTTGCCGCCGAACAGGCCGCTCAGACGCCGGTTGAAGTTGCGCCACATCTCGTCGAGATCGGGCGGACCGTCACCGTCGCCACCGGGCGGACGCTTCGATTCGTTCGCACGCGGACGGGATCCGTCGTTGCCCTTGCCTTCGCCGCGTCCCCAGCGGGGATCGTTGATTGACAGCAAGGCGCGCATCCGCCGCCAGGTACTCCGCTCGTTGTATTCGTTCACCAGAGTTTGTTCACCAGATTAGACGCCAGCGAACCGGCCGGGACCGGTTAGCGCCCGTGTTCGGAAATCGTGTGGTCTTCGTGCGGTTCAGCGGGTGCGCCGTCGAGCGCGCCGTTGGGTAACGTCGCGCCGGAAAGGTGTTCCGCGGAGGCGATCTCGGCGATGGCGGCACGCAACGCATCAAGACCCTGACCGGTGCGTGCGCTCAAAAAGACGCGCGAAATATTACCATACTCGTCCCGCTCGACCGCGTCGCCGCGGGCCGCCAGCTCGGGCACGGCGTCGATCTTGTTGAACACCAGCACCTGCCGGATCGTGTCCGCACCGATCTCGTGCAGCACGCCGTTCACCTGCTCGATCTGTTCGAGCCGCACCGCGCTCGACGCGTCGACGACGTGCAGCAGCAGATCCGCGTGGATCGTTTCCTCAAGGGTCGCGCGAAATGCGGCAACCAGTTGGTGAGGCAGTTCGCGAATGAACCCCACCGTATCAGACACGACGATCTGGCCTGCCTCGTCGCCGAGGTACACGCGCCGCGACGTCGTATCGAGCGTGGCGAACAGCTGGTCCGCCGCATAGGCCTGCGCTTTCGTCAGCGCATTGAACAGCGTCGACTTGCCCGCGTTCGTATAGCCGACGAGCGACACCGACATCGTGCCGCTGCGCGCGCGCTGGCGACGCTGCGTGCTGTGCTGCCGGCGCAACCGGTCGAGCCGCGACTTCAGCATCTTGATGCGCTCGCCGATCAGCCGGCGGTCGGTTTCGAGCTGGGTTTCACCGGGGCCGCGCAGGCCGATACCGCCCTTTTGCCGCTCCAGGTGAGTCCACGCGCGAATCAGGCGGGTCGACAGGTATTGCAACTGCGCGAGCTCGACCTGCAGCTTGCCTTCGTGGCTGCGGGCACGCTGCGCGAAGATATCGAGAATGAGGCTCGTGCGATCGACCACCCGCCTGTTAAGCGCCTGCTCCAGATTGCGTTGCTGGGCCGGTGCCAGTGCGTGGTTGAAGATGACGATTTCGACGTTGTGCGCTTCGCAGGCAAGCCGCAATTCTTCGGCTTTGCCGCTGCCGATGAACATCTTGGCATCGGGACTGGCGCGACGACCCGTGAGGGTGACGGCGGGACGGGCCCCCGCACTGGAGGCGAGAAGACTGAGTTCTTCGAGACTGGCTTCGAAATCGGTCTTGCCGAAGTCGATGCCGACGAGCGCTGCGTTGATCAAATTATCGGGTGTCAAGATAAGGCGGCTGGCATCGGTCGCTCGCGGCGACCGGACGCCGGCCGCTGCGATGGGTTAGGACGAGGCTTCCGCGTCCGGGTGGAAATTCACCGGGCGCGCCGGCACGACCGTCGAGATGGCGTGCTTGTAGACCATCTGGGTCACCGTATTACGGAGCAACACGACGTACTGGTCGAACGATTCAATGTTCCCTTGCAGCTTGATGCCGTTGACGAGATAGATCGAAACGGGAACGTGCTCTTTGCGCAGTGCGTTCAAAAACGGGTCTTGTAACAATTGCCCTTTGTTGCTCATGGCGTACTCCATCTTTTTTTGCAGGTTGATCTGGATTGGCGACGAAGAAAAAGAGATCCGGCGCCAATCGCTACACTATAGCCGATTTTGCATGCCCCGCCCGGGCGTAGGCCATGCGGCCTACCCCTTGCAGGACCTGCTTCAGCCCTTGTCCGCGTACGGGTTGTTCGACGAACGGAACTCTATGCGCAATGGAGTCCCGGTCAGTGAGAAAGTTTCGCGGAATCGGTTTTCGAGGTAACGCTTGTAGGTTTCCGTGACCGCATCGAGCGCGTTGCCGTGGATGACGATCAGCGGCGGATTCTGGCCGCCCTGGTGCGCGTAGCGCAGCTTCGGACGCACCGGACCGCGACGACGCGGCTGCTGGAACTCGACCGCCTCGATCAGCGCGCGCGTGAGCTTCGGCGTCGGCAGTTTCGCCATCGCCGCCGCGTACGCGTCGTCGACCGAGCGCATCAGCGCGCCGATGCCCGTCTTCTTCGCGGCCGAAATGTAGTGCGATTTCGCGAAGTCGAGGAATTTCAGCTTGCGGGTCAAATCCGCTTTCGCACGATCGCGTGCATGGTCGTCGAGGCCGTCCCACTTGTTGACGCCGATCACGAGCGCGCGGCCCTGTTCGACGACGAAGCCTGCGATGTGCGCGTCCTGGTCGGAAATGTCCTGCTGCGCATCCAGCAGAAGAATGACGACGTTCGCGTCGGAGATCGACTGCAGCGTCTTCACGACCGAGAATTTCTCGATCGCCTCGAACACCTTGCCGCGACGTCGCAAGCCCGCGGTGTCGATCAGCGTATATTTCTTGCCGTTGCGCTCGAAGTCGACGTAGATCGAATCGCGCGTCGTGCCCGGCATGTCGAACGCGATCACGCGGTCCTCGCCGATCAGCGCGTTCACGAGCGTCGACTTGCCGACGTTCGGCCGGCCGACGATCGCGATCTTGATGCCGCGCGACGGATCGTCCTCGTCCGCTTCCTCGGGCTGGCCCGCGTATGCGACTTCCAGCGCTTCGTTGATCATGTCGGTCACGCCGTCGCCGTGCGCGGCCGAGATCGCGCGCGGATCGCCGAGCCCGAGCTCGTAGAAGTCCGTCGCAACCGCCGTGTACTTCATCCCC
Source organism: Burkholderia sp. Bp9004 (assembly GCF_003858025.1). Taxonomy (NCBI): domain Bacteria; kingdom Pseudomonadati; phylum Pseudomonadota; class Betaproteobacteria; order Burkholderiales; family Burkholderiaceae; genus Burkholderia; species Burkholderia sp. Bp9004. The sequence goes on from NZ_QTQD01000021.1 coordinate 22,022, forward strand.
TCGGCCTTGTTGACGACCAGGAAGATCGGCCGGCCGGTCTTGCGCAGGTAGTCGGCGATCGACTTGTCCTGCGGCGCGAGGCCGTTACGGCCGTCGACGATGAACACGACGACGTCGGCTTCCTCGACGGCCTGCCGCGTCTGGCGTGCCATCTCGTGCAGGATGCCGTCCTTCGCGACGGGCTCGAAGCCGCCGGTATCGACGACCAGATACGGCCGCTCGCCGACGCGCCCTTCGCCGTAATGGCGATCGCGCGTCAGGCCGGGCAAGTCGGCAACCAGCGCATCGCGCGAGCGCGTGAGCCGGTTGAACAGCGTGGATTTCCCCACATTGGGGCGCCCAACGAGGGCAATGACCGGTTTCATCTGTGTTTTCTACGGTGATGCGCAGCAGCGGGAGGCCCGCTGCTGCGGGCGGCTGCGCTGAATGAAAATATCACGAATTCGCGCCGCGCCGGATGCGCGCGCCGGGCGCGCGTTGCGCGCCGTCGTCTTTCGTTTCGAACTGCCTTTCAAATACCGAGCGGCCGGGGACACCGGCCGCCTTCATGTCGCGCAATCGCGCGCGCGGGACGAGCCCGCCGCGCCGCGATTGCGCTCGTTGCGTGCGCGTCAGCGCGGACGGAACCCGTACAGGCCGCCATCCTTCGTCTGCACGACGAGCGTATTGCCGGCCAGGACCGGCGCCGCGGTAATCGCGCTGCCGTCGGTTTTCATCCGGGCGATGAAGCTGCCGTCCTCGCGCGACAGGAAGTGCACGAAGCCCTTGTAGTCGCCCATCACGACCGCATGGCCGAGCAGGTATGGCACGCCGACGTCGCGGCTCTTCAGCTTGTCGTTACGCCAGAGCTGATTGCCGCTCGCCGCGTCGTAGGCCGTCACGACCGACCAGTCGTCCCCGCCGGCGACGACCGAATCGTCCTGCGCGAGACCGCTGCGGCTCGAGAACGCCTTCTCCCACAGCGGACGGCCCGAGTTCGCGTCGAAGCAGCCGAGCTGGCCCTGGAACGTGACCGCGCACGCTTGAGCACCCACGAGCGTCGGCGGACCGCTGACGTCGTTGATACGCTCCACTTCGGTCACGCCCTTCGGGAACGACACGGGCGTCTGCCAGAACGGCTCGCCCGTCTGCAGGTTGATCGCGACAAGACCGCCGCCGGGGAAGCCCGCCAGCACGGCCGCATCGCCCGCGAACGTCATGCCGGCCGACACGCGCAGGTTCAGCGGCACCGCGCGGTTGCGGTAGTTCCACTTCTGCTCGCCCGTCTGCGCGTTGAACGCGATCACCTGGCCGTCGATCGTGCGCACGATCACGAGACCGTTGCCGACCAGCGGCGGCGAGAAGATCTCGCCCTGCACGCTCGTCTTCCACAGTTGCTTGCCGTCGGGGCCCAGCACGAACACACCGCCCTTCAACGCGCCGACTGCGGTCAGGTTGCCGTCGCTGCCGACCCCGGCCGACAGATCCGAGCCGACCTTCGCGCGCCACAGCGTCTGGCCCGTCTTCGCGTCGATCTTCTCGACCGAACCGTTCTCGCCCGCCGCGTAGACGGCGTCGCCAACGGCCACCGGCGAGAACAGATAGCGCCCGCCCTTGCCGACGCTCGCCTTCCAGACCTGTTGCACGTCCATGACGGGCTTGAACTCGGTGAGCGGCGTCGGCACGCGGCGCGCGTCCTTCGACGACGAGCAGGCCGCCAATGCCAGGACAGCCGCCGCGCAGGCTACGGGCACAGCGTAACGTTTCAGCAAATTCATCGGTTAGCGAAGCAGAGTTAAGAGGTTGAGAGGGCCGGGATCAGCCGCCGAGCGCGTCGAGCTTGAACTGCACGAGCTGACGCGCGGACTGGTCGTCCTGCGACAGGCCGTCGAGCGCAAGCTTGTATGCGGCGCGCGCATCGGCGGTCTTGCCTTGCGCCGCAAGCAGATCGCCGCGGCGATCGGCCACGAGACCCTTGAATGCATCGACTGGCGTGCCGGAAAGCAGCGCGAGGCCCGCATCGTACGCCTTCTCGTCGAGCAGCAGCGATGCGAGACGCAGCTTCGCGATCTGCTTGTACTCGTCGTCCTTGGCGTGATCGACGGCCCATTGCAGCTGCGCCTTCGCGCCGGCGGCATCGCCGGCTGCGTACAGCGTCTTCGCTGCCAACAGTGCGCTCATCTGCGCATACGGCGTGCTGCCGAACTTGTCTTCCATGTCGGCCGCCGCGCGGGCCATCGTCGCCTTGTCATTCCCGGCGGCAGCCTTCTGCACCTGCTCGTACAACCCGGAAGCCTCGGCGGCCTGACGGCGCTGCCAGTAATTCCAGCCGTTGAAACCGGCCGCGACGACCAGCGCCGCGAGCACGATCCACGTGGTGAGGTTGCCCCAGCGGGCCCACCACGCCTTGAGACTTTCAATCGATTCTTGTTCGTCGTGATAACTCATCGGCGAGCGATTCCTTCCTTTTCAGGCTTTTCTTGTCGAGCGAATGCCAGCGCGATCAGTCGTCGCCGTCTTCGGCGGATGCAACCATCGCATTGATTAGGAATTCGGTCAAGCTTTCGACCGGTACGGTCTGCTGAACGTTCTTTTCCCCATCCTCGCCCGCACCGCGCAACGCTTTCACGCCGACCGTGCCGTTCGCGACCTCTTCTTCGCCGAAGATCACCGCGAACGCGGCACCGCTCGCATCGGCCCGCTTCATCTGCGACTTGAAACTTGCCGGGCCGCCGTCAGCGCTGCAGTGGAAAATCACGTCGAGGCCCGTATCGCGCAGACGCTCGGCCGCGATGAACGCCTGTTCGCGCGCCGTCTCGCCCTGGTGCACCATGTACACGTCGACACCTTCCTGCTCGGGCGCGAGATCCTCTTCCTTCAGCAGCTCGAGAATGCGCTCGATGCCCATCGCCCAGCCGCATGCGGCGGTCGGCTTGCCGCCGAGCTGCTCGATCAGCGGATCGTAGCGGCCGCCGGCCGCGACCGTGCCCTGCGCGCCGAGCTTGTCGGTCACCCACTCGAACACGGTCAGGTTGTAGTAGTCGAGGCCGCGCACGAGACGCGGGTTGATCTTGAACGGGATGTTGTTCGCGAGCAGCAGGCGCTGCAGCCCTTCGAAATGGGCACGCGACTCGTCACCGAGGAAGTCGATCAGCTTCGGCGCGTTCTGCGCGATTTCCTGCAGCGCGGGGTTCTTCGTGTCGAGCACGCGCAGCGGGTTCGTATACAGGCGACGCTTTGCGTCCTCGTCCAGGACATCGGCGAACTGCTCGAGATATTTGATCAGTTCGACGCGGTGTGCGGCACGCTCTTCGGCGAGGCCGAGCGAGTTGATCTCGAGCTTGATACCGGTCAGGCCGAGGTCGTCCCACAGGCGCTGACACATCATGATGATCTCGGCATCCGCGTCCGGGCCAGCGAAGCCGAGTGCCTCGACGCCGACCTGGTGGAACTGACGATAGCGGCCGCGCTGCGGACGCTCGTGACGAAACATCGGGCCGATGTACCACAGGCGCTTCGGGCCGTCGTACAGCATGTTGTGCTCGATCGACGCGCGCACGACGGCCGCGGTGTTCTCCGGGCGCATCGTCAGGTTCTCGCCGTTCAGCGCGTCGGTGAAGCTGTACATCTCCTTCTCGACGATGTCCGTGACTTCGCCGATGCCGCGCGTGAAGAGCTGCGTATGTTCTACGATCGGCGTGCGGATGTTCTGGTAGCCGTACGCGCGCAGCAGCGATTTCACGGTAGCTTCGAAGAACTCCCAGAGGCCGGCATCCTGCGGGAGGATGTCGTTCATGCCCTTGACGCCGGTGAGCTTCTCGATCTTGCGTTTCTGTTCAGTCATCGTTCGTGTGTGTGGACGAATTTAGTTCAGGGCCTCGGTGCGGCCGTAATTGCGTGCGACGTAGTCGCTGACGATCTGCTGGAATTCCTCGGCGATCCGCTCACCGCGCAGCGTCTTGACCTTCTCGCCATCGATGAAGACGGGCGCGGCCGGGTTTTCGCCCGAACCCGGCAGGCTGATGCCGATGTTCGCGTGCTTCGACTCGCCCGGGCCGTTGACGATGCAGCCCATCACCGCGACGTTCATCTTCTCGACGCCCGGATATTCCTTGCGCCAGACCGGCATCTGCTCACGCAGATAGGTCTGGATCTGCATCGCGAGTTCCTGGAACAGCGTGCTCGTCGTGCGGCCGCAGCCCGGGCACGCGATCACCATCGGCGCGAACGAGCGCAGGCCCATCGTTTGCAGGATTTCCTGGCCGACGATCACTTCGCCCGTGCGCGACGCACCCGGCTCCGGCGTCAGCGAAATGCGGATCGTGTCGCCGATCCCTTCCTGCAGCAACACGCCGAGCGCGGCCGTCGAAGCGACGATGCCCTTCGAGCCCATGCCCGCCTCGGTCAGACCGAGGTGCAGCGCGAACCCGCAGCGGCGGCCGAGCTCGCGGTACACGGCGATCAGGTCCTGCACGCCGCTGACCTTGCACGACAGCACGATGCGGTCACGGCCGAGACCCAGTTCGACCGCGCGCTCGGCCGAGCCGATCGCCGACTGGATCAGCGCTTCGTACATCACGCTCTGCGCATCCCACGGCTGCGCACGCGCACCGTTCTCGTCCATCATGCGCGCGAGCAGGTCCTGGTCGAGACTGCCCCAGTTCACGCCGATCCGCACCGGCTTGTCGTACTTCGCCGCGGCCTCGATCATCTGCGCGAACTGCGTGTCGCGCTTCGCACCCTGGCCGACGTTACCCGGGTTGATCCGGTACTTCGACAGCGACTCCGCGCAGCCCGGATAGTCGCGCAGCAGCAGGTGGCCGTTGTAGTGGAAATCTCCGACGAGCGGGACGGTCACACCCATCCGGTCGAGCTGCTCGCGGATCGCCGGCACGGCGGCCGCGGCCTCCGGCGTATTGACCGTGATGCGCACCAGTTCCGAACCCGCATTCGCGAGTTCCTTGATCTGGATCGCCGTGCCGATCGCGTCGGCCGTGTCGGTATTCGTCATCGACTGCACGCGCACCGGCGCATCACCGCCGATCGTCACGAGCTGCCCGCCCCAACGAACATCCACCGCATGCGACACGCGACGCGGCTGATGCCCGCCGAACACCGGCTCGGTTGAACAAATCTGACTGCTGCGTGGGGATTGAGCTTCGGATTGCATCGATAGATCCATTTACGCGGAATGCGCCGCGAGGCGGCGCATGAATTGAAAAAGCGCCGTGCCCTCGCGGCCTGTCCAGGACAGGCCTGCGTCACGGCGCTTGACGTCAGGGCAGCGTGAACCGCGCCACGTTACCCCGCGCTGCCGAATATTTCGCCGGATCGACGGGTTTTCCGTCGAACGCGACCGTATCAAGACCTGCCTTGTTGCCGATCGTGACCTTGAACGGCCCGTCGCCGGCGACCTGCTTCGTCTCGCCGGCCCGCACAAGCGCCGAGAACAGCTCCTTGCCGTTCTTGTCGCGCACGCTGAACCAGCAATCCTGCTTGACCTTCAGTTCGACCATCGACTGGCCTGCCGCCACCACGACGCTCGCGGGCTGCGCCGACACGGCCGCGCTGCTCGCCGCTGCCGACGCGACGATCGGTTGCGACGCAGGCACGACGGCCGTCGGGGCCGGAGCCGAAGCAACCGGAGCAGCCGACGCGACAGCCTGCGGTGCCGCGGCGGATGCTGCAACCTGCGCCGGGACGTCGTTGCCGACTGCCGTCGACGCACCGCCGGCGACCGCCTCTTCGGCGGAAGACGCCGCCGACGCGCTCGCCGCCGACGCATGTTCGGCGTCGCCGCCACTCTTGAAGCGCGCGAGCCAGCTCGACGTATCGCCGCCAGTGTGCCACATGAGTACCGCGATCACCGCGACGACAACGATCGCCGTCCCCCACAGCCACGGATGATGGCGCGACGAGCCGCCGAGCGGAATCGATACGCGGCCGCGCGGCAGATCCGTCCCCGACGACGCGGGCATCGACAGATCGACTTCGGGCACGCCGCGCTCGCGGCGCAACGCCTGTGCAAACGGCTCGGGATCGACACCGAGCATTTTCGCGTAGCTGCGCACGACGCCAAGCGCGAACGTCACGCCGGGCAAATGGCTGATGTCGCCTGCCTCAAGCGCACGCAGTTTCTGCGGGGCGACCTTGAGCCGCGCCGACACGTCGTCGACCGTCCAGCCCTTCGCTTCCCGGAGCTCCGCCAGCCGGCTGCCGACGGCCGCCAGCGTTTCAAGCCCTGCCTGCGCCGGCTTCGCGGCATTCATCTCTGCGCCGTTTGTCGGCTGCGGCTCACTCATCCTTGTCCTCGCGTCGATTCTTCTTCACTGGCGGGCGCCGCCGGCTCCCGCAACCGTCCATATCATGCGCGGCGCCGAGGCGCCGCGTCCGATCGCTATTCGCGTGTTGTACCGCCAAAAGGTTCGGGCATCCCCGTCAAACCGCCCGAACTTCGATGATTTTTGCTGCTGCGCCCGTTCGCTCCGCCAGGCGCGTGCGGTCCTTCACGGCGCCGGCCAGCTGGCCGCACGCGGCGTCGATGTCGTCGCCGCGCGTCTTGCGCACGGTCGTGACGACACCCGCGTCGATGAGGACCTGTGCGAAACGTTTGATCTGCTCCGGCTTCGAGCGGATGAGGCCCGATTCCGGAAACGGATTGAACGGGATCAGATTGAACTTGCAGGGCACGTCGCGCGTGACGGCCAGCAGTTCGCGCGCATGCGCTTCGGTGTCGTTGACGCCGTCGAGCATGCAGTATTCGAAAGTGATGAAGTCGCGCGGCGCAACTTTCAGATAACGCTGGCACGCGGCCATCAGCTCGCGAAGCGGATGCTTCTTGTTGAGCGGCACCAGTTCGTCGCGCAGCGCGTCGTTCGGTGCGTGGAGCGAAACGGCGAGCGCGACCGGCAGTTCTGCGCCGAGGCGGTCCATCATCGGCACCACGCCGGACGTCGACAATGTGACGCGGCGGCGCGACAGGCCGTAGGCGTTGTCGTCGAGCATGAGCCGCATCGCGGGCACGACCGCGCTGTAATTCAGCAGCGGCTCGCCCATGCCCATCATCACCACGTTGGTGACGACCCGTTCGGCCTTGCCGTTCGGACCGGGCGCGCGACCGAGCGACGCACGCAGTGCAAATTCGGCCATCCGGAGCTGGCCGATGATTTCGGCTGTCGACAGGTTGCGGGAGAAGCCCTGCTTGCCCGTCGAGCAGAAGCGGCAGTTGACCGCACACCCGGCTTGCGACGACACGCACAACGTGCCGCGCGTCTCTTCCGGGATGAAAACGGTTTCGACCGCATTGCCGTTTCCGACGTCGATCAGCCACTTGCGCGTGCCGTCGGTGGAAACGTGATCGCTGACGATATCGGGCATCACGATCGACGCGCGGCCCTTGAGCTTTTCTCTCAGGGACTTCGCGAGGTCGGTCATGCCGTCGAAATCGCCAGCGTTGTACTGATGGATCCAGCGCTGCAACTGCTTGGCGCGGAACGGCTTCTCGCCGAGGCTGCCGCAGTACGCGACAAGACCCTCGGCATCGAAGTCGAGAAGATTGACGGAAGTTTCGCTCGTCATGATGTGCTGCCTTGCCGCGTGCGCTGAATCCTGCCTACTTGCTGTCAGCCAGGGCTTAGCGCGAGTAAACGTTCATTTCCGGGAAGAAGAACGCGATTTCGACCGCAGCCGTTTCCGCTGCGTCCGAGCCGTGCACGGCGTTCGCGTCGATGCTGTCGGCGAAGTCGGCGCGGATCGTGCCCTTTTCCGCCTTCTTCGGATCCGTCGCGCCCATCAGGTCGCGGTTCTTCAGGATCGCGCCTTCACCTTCCAGAACCTGGATCATCACCGGACCCGAGATCATGAAATCGACGAGGTCCTTGAAGAACGGACGTGCTGCGTGAACTGCGTAGAACTTCTCTGCGTCAGCACGCGACAGGTGTGCCATGCGCGATGCGACGATCTTCAGGCCGGCGCCTTCGAAACGGCTGTAGATCTGGCCGATCACGTTCTTTGCCACCGCATCCGGCTTGATGATCGACAGGGTGCGCTCGATTGCCATAAAAACTCCAAGAAATTAAGAAGTTACAGGTTCAAATGAATCCGCTATTGTAGCACGATCCCGTGTATCATTGCGATTGAACCCTTACACGAATGAAAGGTTCTGAATCGATATATTTTTGCGCCGCCCTGCCATTGAAACCAAGCGGTGCGGAACGTATCTTAGCCATAGCTGCTCCGGTTTGCTGCGCCGCACACCGCGTGCGCCGAACCGGCCCGGGACGCCCACGCGTTCAATGTTAGGAGAAACCATGAACGACTATCCGTACAATTTCGGCCGCGGCGGCTCCGTCAGCACCGCGGAAGTTCGCAATCGCGTGCTGCGGAACACGTACTGGCTGCTCGCGCTGTCGATGGTGCCGACGGTGCTGGGGGCATGGGTCGGCGTCGCGACGGGCTTCTCGCTGTTCGCGGCCACCAGCCCGATGATGAGCCTGCTGGCGTTCTTCGCGATCGCGTTCGGCTTCATGTTCGCGATCGAGCGGACGAAAAATAGCGCGGCCGGCGTGTTCGTGCTGCTCGGCTTCACGTTCTTCATGGGCCTGATGCTGTCGCGCCTGCTGAGCTTCATCCTCGGCTTCTCGAACGGCCCGTCGCTGATCATGCTCGCGTTCGGGGGCACCGGCATCATCTTCGCCGCGATGGCGACGATCGCCACGGTCAGCAAGCGCGACTTCTCGGGGCTCGGCAAGTGGCTGTTCATGGGCGTGATCGTGATCCTGCTTGCCTCGGTCGCGAACATCTTCCTGCAACTGCCGGCGCTGATGCTCACCGTGTCGGTGCTCGCGATCGCGATCTTCTCGGCCTACATGCTGTTCGACGTCCAGCGCGTCGTGAACGGCGGCGAGACGAACTACATCTCGGCGACGCTTGCGATCTACCTCGATCTGTACAACGTGTTCACGAACCTGCTCGCGCTGCTCGGCATCTTCGGCGGCAACCGTAACTGACGGTCGCTAGACACCGAAAAAAAACCGGCCTCGTGGGCCGGTTTTTTACGTCCACCGCCCGCCCGCTCAGTCGCGCTCGAACAGCGCGATCGATTCGACGTGCGACGTATTCGGGAACATGTTAACGACCCCGGCACCCTTCAGCCGATAGCCGGCCTCGTGCACGAGCAGGCCCGCGTCGCGCGCGAGCGTCGACGGGTTGCACGACACGTAGACGATGCGCTTCGGCAGCGGGCCGTCGCCGCTTTGCGCGATTTCGGCCAGCGCCTTCGACACCGCGAGCGCGCCTTCGCGCGGCGGGTCGATCAGGAACTTGTCGAACGCGCCGAGCGCACGAAGGTCGTCGCCCGTCACCTCGAACAGGTTCCGGCACGCGAACGTCGTGTGGCCGTCGACACCGTTCTCGCGCGCATTCGCCAGCGCGCGCGTCGTCAGCGTCTCGCTGCCTTCGATGCCCATCACCTCGCGGGACAGCCGCGCGAGCGGCAGCGTGAAGTTGCCGATCCCGCAGAACAGGTCGAGCACGCGATCGTCGCGCGACGGCGCGAGCAGGCGCAGCGCGCGGCCCACCAGCACGCGGTTGATCTGATGGTTGACCTGCGTGAAGTCGGTCGGCTTGAACGGCATGCGGATGCCGAACTCCGGCAGCGTGTAGTCGAGCGGCACGTCCAGCGGATAGAACGGCGTGACCGTGTCCGGGCCCTTCGGCTGAAGCCAGAATTGCACCTTGTGCTCGTCCGCGAACGCGCGCAGCAGCGCTTCGTCATCCGCATTGATCGGCTCCAGCACGCGCAGCACCAGCGCCGTGACTTGCGAACCGACCGCGAGCTCGATCTGCGGCATCCGGTCACGAATCGACAGCCCCTCCACCAGCCGACGCAGCGGTACGAGCATCGCCGACACGTGCGGCGGCAGCACTTCGCAGCTCGTCATGTCGGCGACATAGCTGCTCTTCTTTTCATGGAATCCGACGAGCACGCCGCCCTTCTTCGCGACGTTGCGCACGGTCAGGCGCGCACGGTAGCGGTAACCCCACGACGGGCCGTGGATCGGCGCGAACATCGTCTCGGCGCGCAGCTTCGACAGGTGCCACAGGTTGTCCTCGAGCACGCGCTGCTTGATCGCCACCTGCGCACGCATGTCGAGGTGCTGCATCGAGCAGCCGCCGCAGGTGCCGAAGAATTTGCACTTCGGCTGCGTGCGCAGCACGCTTGGGCGCAGAATATCGACGACGGTCGCCTGCTCGTAGCTCGGCTTGCGACGATAGCTCGAATAGGTCACGCGCTCCCCGGGCAGCGCGCCCTCGACGAAGATGACCTTGCCCGGCGAGCCGTCCTCGGTCGTCGTGCGGCCGACACCGCGCGCTTCCATGTCGAGCGATTCGATCTCGAGAACCGGGGCAGGCCCGGGCGCGACGGGCGCATTTTTCGATTTGCGCGCAGAAGTGGGGACGGCTTCGGACACCAGCTTTTCCTGACAAAACGTTGAAGAAGGCGAGATTGTAGACGACGAAAGCCCGCATCGCCCGCTTTCGTGGCGCAAGCGTCGATACGGATGCGCCTACCGCACCACGTCATGCAGGCACGGTCTGCCGCCGGCCCGCATGCGCGGCGTCTCGCCAGGCCACGGACGGCATAAGTTCTGCTCGCAGGAGACTCGACCATGCGACTGATCGACTGGAACGTTCAATGGGGTCGGGACGCGGACGGCGTCGTCGACCTTCCCCGCACCATCGCCGCCGCCCGCCGGCTTGGCGACTTCGACGTGTTGTGCCTGCAGGAAGTGACGCGCGGCTTCGGCGCACTGCCCGGCCGGCCGGGCCCCGACCAGTTCGCCGAACTGGCGGCGTTGCTGCCCGGCTATGCGATCGTCGACGCGATCGGCGCCGACCTGCCGGCGCTGGAACCCGGCGCGCCGCGTCGCCAGTTCGGCAATGCGATCGCGACCCGGCTGCCCGTCCGGCGCGTGCTGCGCCAACTGCTGCCGTGGCCGGCCGACGCGGGCGCGCCGTCGATGCCGCGTGTCGCGCTCGACGTCGAGCTGCTGACGCCGTCGGGTCCGCTTCGGGTCGTCACGACGCACCTCGAATACTATTCGGCGCGCCAGCGACTCGCGCAGGTCGATGCGTTGCGCGATCGGCACCGAGAGGCCTGCGCCCACGCGGACCGGCCCGCGCCGGCGGAAAATGCGACGGGGCCGTTCAGCGCGACCGACCAGCCGCGCGACGCGATCGTCTGCGGCGATTTCAACAGCGCGTTCGGCAGCGATGCGTACCGGCGCATGCTGGCGCCGATCGCCGACGCGCCGCCGTTCGTCGATGCGTGGATTGCCCGCCACCCGGGCTGCACGCCGCCGCCGACTGCCGGCGTTTACGACACGGCGCAATGGTCGGAAGGGCCGCTCGCATGCGATTTCGTGTTCGTGACCGATACGCTGCTGCCACGCGTCACGCGCTGCGAGATCGACGCCGACGTGCGCGCGTCGGATCACCAGCCGATCGTGCTCGAACTCGATTGATCGCTGCCGCGGCGCGAGCCTCCCGCGTTACGCGTCGAAACCGGCCAGGTATTCGGCCCAATGCGACGCGGGCTCCTGTGCCAGCGCGTTCTTCACGAGCAGGATCTCGTCAGCATACTCGCTCGGCGTCAGGCCGCCGCGCATCAGCTGGAACCGGCAATACAGCAGGTAAGTATTGACGACGTCGGTTTCGCAATAGTTGCGGATTTCCTCGATCCGGCCGTCCTGGAACGCGGGCCACACCTGGCTGCCGTCCATCCCGAGCTTGCCCGGAAACCCGCACAGCTTCGCGAGCGCGTCGAGCGGCGCATTCGCGCGCGCCTGATACATCGCGAGCACGTCCATCAGATCGGTGTGTCGCGAGTGATAGCGCGAGATGTAGTTGTTCCACTTGAATTCGCGGTCGTCCTCGCCCAGATCCCAGTAGCGCGTCGCGGGGATCCCGTGCACGAGCGCACGGTAATGGAGCACCGGCAGATCGAAGCCGCCGCCGTTCCACGACACGAGCTGCGGCGTGTATTTCTCGATCACGCGATAGAACGACTGGACCAGCGTCGCCTCGTTGTCCTGGGGCGTGCCCAGCGAGCGCACGCGAAAACCATTGTTGTCGCGGAACACGCAGGAAATCGCCGCGATGCGCTGCAGGTGATGCGGCAGGAAATCGCTGCCGGTCTTTTCGCGGCGCGCGGCGAACGCATGTTCGGCCACCGCGGCATCGTCGAGCGTCGCGGGCAGGTCTTCCAGACGGCGAATGCCGTCGACATCGGGAATGGTCTCGATGTCAAAAACGAGAATCGGAGTCATCAGTTACAGAACGGCGTCCTTGCGCACGCCGTTGGAGGCAAAGAACCGCTTGAGGCGCACCAGCGCTTCCTGCTGGATCTGCCGCACCCGCTCGCGCGTGAGCCCCATCTCGTCGGCCAGCTCCTCGAGCGTGGCCGGTTCGATGTGGTTCAGGCCGAAGCGGCGCTCGATCACGTGCCGATGCTTGTCGGACAGCCGCGACAGCCACGCGCGCGTGAGCGTCTCGAGTTCGCGGTGCTGCACCTCGGCGTCGGGCGACTGGCTCTGGTCGTCGGGCAGCAGGTCGAGCAGGCTGCTCGCGGGATCGAGATCGAGCGGCGCGTCGAGCGACGCGGTGTGCTCGTTGAGCGCGAGGATGTCGGTGACTTCCTCGGCGGTCTTGCCGGTGAGATAGGCGATGTCGTCGATGCTGGCTTCGCGGCGCTCAGCCGCCTCGCCCGTCGACATCGAGTTCTTTTCGAGGTGGCGCTTCGCGCGCAGCACCTGGTTCAGTTCGCGGATCACGTGCACGGGCAGGCGCACGGTGCGCGCCTGGTTCATGATCGCCCGTTCGATGCTCTGGCGGATCCACCACGTCGCGTAGGTCGAGAAACGAAAGCCGCGCGTCGGGTCGAATTTCTCGATCGCGTGCATCAGGCCGAGGTTGCCTTCCTCGATCAGGTCGAGCAACGGCACGCCGCGGTTCAGGTAACCCTTCGCGATGCTGACGACGAGACGCAGGTTGCGCTCGATCATCACCTGCCGCGCCTCAAATTCGCCGGCCTTCGCGAGACGCGAATAGCGCTGCTCCTCCTCGACGGTCAGGAGTGGCTTCACGCTGATGCGATTCAGGTAATGCTGGATCGTGTCGGCCGTGAGTTCGGCCTGCAGCAATGCGCGGAAATCGTCGACGTCGGGCGCGGCTTCCGCACGGCCTTCGCGCTCGTCGTCGCCGTCCGCTTCGGCGTCGCGTGCCTCGAGATCACGTTCGTTTTCCGCGACGTCGTCTTCGTCGTCCGTCGAAGCGCCAGCTCGCTCCACCGATGCTTGCGTGGCACGACTGATCTTCTCAGATTCGGCTTGCGGCTCGTGGCGCTTCGATTTCGGCATGGTCGTCTCGGTTATTGAGGCGGCAAATACTTCAGCGGATCGACAGGTTTACCCTGCCGGCGAACCTCGAAATGCAGCATCACGCGGTCGGCATCGCTGTTACCCATCTCGGCGATCTTTTGCCCCTTCGTTACCGCGTCCCCCTCTTTTACCATCAAAGCGCGATTGTGTGCATACGCCGTGAGGTAAGTTGCATCGTGTTTGATGATAATGAGATTGCCGTAGCCACGCAGGCCGTTGCCCGAGTAGACGACGCGGCCGTCGGCCGCCGCCTTCACGGCCTCGCCGGACGTGCCGCCGATATTGACGCCCTTGTTCTTCGCGTCGTCGAAACCGTTCAGCACCGGGCCGCGCACGGGCCATGCGAACGTCACGGGGCCGCTCGGCGCCGCGGCCGTATCGCTCGATGCGGCGGCAGCCGGCGGCGTGACCGCGGACGACGAGCCTGCGGCCGGCGTCGCGGGACCGCTGCTGAGCGGTGCGGTCGCGACGGCGGCGCCTGCGATCGGCGCGGCAGCCGGCGAGCCTGCAACCGCGGCACCGCCCGGCGGCGCGACGCGCAGCAGTTGGTCGACTTCGATCTGGTTCGGGTTCGCCAGGTTGTTCCACGCGGCAATGTCGCGATAGTTCTGTCCGTTTTCGAGCGCGATCCGGTACAGCGTGTCGCCCGGTTTCACACGGTAGAAGCCGGGCGGCGGCGGGCCGAGCGGCACCGCCGGCTGGGCGGCGGTGGTCGTGCCGAGCGTTCCGGAGCGGTCGACGACGGGCGCGTTGTCGAGCCGCGTCGCACAGGCGGCCAGTAGCGTGGAGAACGCAGCCACACAGATCGCGCGCTGGGCGAACGTGAGCGGTTCCCTGGTTCGGTTGTTTTGCATCGCGCGCAACATACTCATCGGTTTCAAATCACTCCGGATTTTAAAGGGACAAAGAAAACGCGATCAAGCCGCGACTCCCGCCATTGCGCGTGCGCGACGCGCTCGACAAGCGTGAGCACCTGAGGCTGCCCGCTCTGCGCGCCGACCGGCGCGACGAGCCGCCCGCCGATCGCGAGTTGCTCGAGCAGCGCCTGTGGCACGTCGAGCCCCGCCGCAGCGATCACGATCGCGTCGAACGGGCCCGCGGACGGCAGACCGACACGCCCGTCGCCGTAATGCAGACGGATGTTCGGCACGCGCAGCGGCCGCAGGTTCAGCTTTGCGCGCTCGTAGAGCGGCTTGATGCGTTCAATCGAATACACGTCGCGTGCCACGTGACTCAGCACCGCGGCCTGGTAGCCGCAACCGGTGCCGATCTCGAGGACGCGCTCGAGCGTGCGGCCGGCCATCGCGAGCTCGATCATGCGCGCGACGACCGACGGCTTTGAAATCGTTTGCTGGTGACCGATCGGCAGCGCAGCATCCTCATAGGCCTGCGTCGCGAGCCCCGGATCCACGAACATGTGACGCGGCACCGCGGCCATCGCATCCAGCACGCGCGCGTCGGTCACGCCGTTCGCGCGCAGGCGTTCGACCATGCGCTCGCGCACACGTTCCGACGTCAGCGCGAACGCACCGGCCGGCGCGACGCTCGGGGCAGCTGGCTTAGGCATCGCCGGCTTCAGCGCGGTCGGTTTCGGCGCGGTCGCCGGCTTCGCGCCGGTCGTGCCGGGCACCGGGCGGGCGACGCCCGCCTTCACCGCCACCGGCTTCAGCACGGCGGTGGACTTGTCGACGGCCTTCGGCACCACGCCCGCCGCATGGCGTTCGCCGGCCCGGCCTTCCGATTTGCGTGGCGCTCGCTTGAGATCTTCGAGCGCGAGCGGAAACCGCTTCGCGCGCTCGCCGCTCATGAAGCCCGCCCTCCTGCGCGCACCCATTCGCGCGTTGCGGGCAGCATTTGCGTATGCGTGAGATCCAGCTGCAGCGGGGTGATCGATACGAAACCGTTTGCGACAGCGTGGAAATCGGTGCCTTCGCTCGCGTCCAGCGCAGCACCCGCGGCACCGATCCAGTAGACCGGCTCGCCGCGCGGGTCGGTCTGGCGAATCACCGGCTGGGACGGGTGACGCTTGCCGAGGCGCGTGACCTGCCAGCCTTTCAGTTCCCCATACGGCAGATTCGGGATATTGACGTTCAGCAGCGGCTGACCGGGCAGCGGATGCGCGAGATAGTGTTCGACGATTTCCGCGGCGACGCGCGCCGCGTCCGTCAGATGCGCCCAGCCCTTCTCGGCCAGCGAAAACGCGATGGCCGGCACGCCGAACATGATGCCTTCGGTGGCGGCCGCAACGGTCCCTGAATAGAGCGTGTCTTCGCCCATGTTCTGGCCGTTGTTGATCCCGGACACGACGAGGTCGGGCCTCGCGTCGGCCATCCCCGTCAACGCGACGTGCACCGAATCGGTCGGCGTGCCATTCACGTAGAAGAAACCCGTATTCGTCGCGCGCTGCACCGACAGCGGCCGCGACAGCGTGAGGGAATTCGATGCGCCGCTGCAGTTCTGCTCGGGCGCGATCACCGTGAGGTCGGCCAGCGGCTGCAGCGCGTCGCTGAGCGCGGCGAGACCGGGGGCGAGATAGCCGTCGTCGTTGCTGAGTAGGATTCGCATCCGGCGATTGTAACCGAGGAAAGATGGCGCGAGAGCGACAGTCAGGCGACTGCGGACGGGCTGCATGCACGACGCGTGCGCGGTGCGCCGCCGCATTGCACGGCGGCGTTCCGCGGGCGCGAGACAACGTTGTGCCGCCCGGCGTTTCCCGCCCCAAAGCGTGCCCCTCGGGAGAGGCTGCCCTCGCGGAAGCCCGACGCGAAGCGCCCGGCCCTAGGGCACTCAGATCGCGCCGGCCTCGCGCAGCGCGGCGATCGCCTGTGCGTCGTAGCCGAGGCCACGCAGTACCTCGTCCGTATGCTCGCCGAGTTCGGGCCCGAGCCAGCGCGTTTCGCCCGGCGTGCCGGACAACTTCGGCGTGATGTTCGGCAGCGGAATGTCGGTGCCGTCGGCCAGTTTGAAGCGCTGGATCATCTGCCGCGCGACGAACTGCGGATCGGTGAACATGTCGGCGGCGCTGTAGATGCGCCCGGCGGGCACGTCGGCCGCGTTGAGCACGGCGAGCGCCTCGTCGATCGTACGCGGCGCGAGCCACGCGGCGATCGCATCGTCGATCTCCTGCGTGCGCGGCACGCGGCCGTCGTTCCGCGCAAGCGCCGGATCGTCGGCGAGATCGTCGCGCTCGATCGCCTTCATCAGCCGCTTGAAGATCGGGTCGCTGTTGCCGCCGATCACGATGCTGCCGTCGCGGCACGCGTAGGTGTTCGACGGCACGATGCCCGGCAACGACGCGCCGGTGCGCTCGCGCACCATCCCGTACACGCCGTACTCGGGCACCACGCTTTCCATCATGTTGAACACCGCTTCATACAGCGCGACGTCGACCACCTGCCCCGCGCCGCCGTTCACCTTGCGGTGGTGAAGTGCCATCAGCCCGCCGATCACGCCGTGCAGCGCGGCGATCGAGTCGCCGATCGAGATGCCGATGCGCGGCGGCGGCAGGTCAGGATAGCCGGTGATGTGGCGCAACCCGCCCATCGATTCGGCGATCGCGCCGAAGCCCGGCCGGTCGCGGTACGGGCCCGTCTGCCCGTAGCCGGACAGGCGCACCATCACGAGACCGGGGTTGTCGGCCGACAGCACGTCGTAGCCGAGCCCGAGCTTCTCGAGCAGGCCCGGGCGAAAGTTTTCGATCACGATGTCGGCCTCGCGCGCGAGCTGCCGCGCGATCGCCTTGCCGGCATCGGATTTCAGGTTGAGGGTGACCGATTTCTTGTTGCGGGCCTGGACCGACCACCACAGCGACGTACCGCCCTGCTCCGGATGCAGCTTGCGCCACTTGCGCAGCGGGTCGCCGCCGTTCGGATCCTCGATCTTGATCACTTCCGCGCCGAATTCGCCGAAGAGGCGCGACGCGAACGGCCCCGCGATCAGCGTCCCGAATTCGAGCACTTTGACGCCCGCGAGGGGGCCCTGACTGGCGCTCATGTGTCTCCCTGACATGAGGAACGGCGCCGCCGGCCGGCGGCGCCCGGCTTACATCGTGCGGCGGTCGAGCATCGCGCGGGCGATCGTGCCCGCGTCGACGTATTCAAGCTCGCCGCCCACCGGCACGCCACGCGCGAGGCGCGTGACCGCGAGCCCGCGCGCCTTCAGCGTCTGGCCGAGGTAGTGCGCGGTGGCCTCGCCCTCGTTCGTGAAGTTGGTCGCAAGCACGACCTCCTTGACGATCCCGTCGGACGCGCGCCGCACGAGGCGGTCGAAATGGATTTCCTTCGGGCCGATTCCGTCGAGCGGGCTCAGCCGCCCCATCAGCACGAAATACAGCCCGCGATACGTCATCGTCTGCTCGAGCATGATCTGGTCGGCCGGTGTCTCGACGACGCACAGCAACGTCGGATCACGCTCCTCGTCGCTGCACACCTCGCAGATCTGCGCTTCCGTGAACGTATTGCACTTCTCGCAGTGCTGCAGGTGCTCGGTCGCGAACAGCAGCGACCGGCCGAGCCGCTCCGCGCCCTCCCGATCGTGCTGCATCAGGTGGTACGCCATGCGCTGCGCGGATTTCGGCCCGACGCCGGGCAATACGCGCAACGCTTCGACGAGGGCGGACAGGGCGGACGGCTGTTTCATACGGCGGCTGAAAGCAGAACGAACTGATCGGACTGAACGGACGCTGCGCTCAGAACGGCAGCTTGAAGCCCGGGGGCAACGGCAGGCCGGACGTCATGCCGCTCATCTTTTCCTGCGACGTCGCCTCGGCCTTGCGCACGGCATCGTTGAACGCTGCCGCGACCAGATCCTCGAGCATGTCCTTGTCGTCCGCGAGGAGGCTCGGGTCGATCGCCACGCGGCGCACTTCGTTGCGGCAGGTCATCGTCACCTTGACGAGCCCGGCACCCGACTGCCCTTCGACTTCGATCTGCGCAAGCTGCTCCTGCATCTTCTTCATGTTTTCCTGCATTTGCTGCGCTTGCTTCATCAGTCCGGCGAGGTTGCCTTTCAACATGGGAATACTCCTTCTTGATCGTGTGAAAACCGGCACGCGGCGCGCGCCGGTCAATATGTGCGGGCGTGATTGTGCCTGTCGCGGTGCGATTCGTTCAATGCAGCGTCGGGGATGTGCCGTCCGGCGCCAAATCGGCGAGCGGCCGCACCGAGCCTTCGACGATACGCGCCCCGAAGTCACGCACGAGTTGCTGGACGAACGGATCGCCATGGATGTCCTGCTCGGCCTCGCGCTGGCGTACCGCACGCGCGGCCGCATCCAGCGCCGCCGCGGTGCGCCGCGCGGGCCCGACCTCGACCTCGACCTCGACGGGCTTGCCGAGCGCGTCGGCCAGGGCGGCCTTCAGTTTCGCGACCTGGGCGGCGTCCGCATACTGCGGCACCGGCACGGACAGTTTCAACGTCGTCGCGTCGACGGCCGTCAGCTCGCTGTTGAACGCGAGCTGATACGCGACGCCCTTCAGCGGCAACCGTGCGGCCAGCGCCGGCCATTCGCCGTCGAAGCCGACCGGGTCGAGCGCGATCGCGGGCGGCAGCGGGCGCGTGTCGACCGGTGCGGACGGACGGGCCTCCGCCGCCTTCGGCGCAATGCGCACGTCATCGGGGCCGCTGTCGAACACAGGTACGAAGCCGTCGTCCGCCGCACCGCCGAACATCTCGTCGGCGCTGAGCGGCACGTATTCGTCCGGCGGAATGTCTTCCCACGGCGGCGGAGCCTGGCGCGTGTCGGCTGGCTGCGGCGCTCGTGCCGCCGCGCGCGGCGTCGGCACCTGCACGGCAGGTCGCGATACCGCCGGTTTCTCCGGGGCCGGCTGGGCCGCCGCCGGTTTCGATGCGCCGCCCGCCCGCGAACGGTCGGACGACACGCGCATGCCGGCATTGCGTAGCACGTCGAGTGCGGCAGCCGCACCGCCGCGGGCCGCCGGGCGCGCGACGGGCTCGGCCGGCACGGCACGCGGCGCCTGTTCGGCAGCCGGCGCTGGTTCGTCGTTGCGCGTGGCGGCAGCAGGCAATTCGGGTTCGTTGCGGACAGCGGGCAGCGCATCGCTCGCCGGTGCTGCCTGCGGTGCCGGGTTTGCTTCCGGCAGCGGCGCTGCGGCCGCTGCCGCAGCCGGCGTCGAAACAGGCTTCACGGCAGGCGAAGTCACCGCTTCGTCGGACCGGGCCGGCGACGGACGCGCAGCGGGCGCGACCGGAGCGGCCGCTAGCGGGCGTGCTGCGCCCGCGGCGGCTGCCTGTTCCGAAGACGGCTTGGGCGCCGCCGACGCGGCGGCTGCCACACGCGGCGCAGCCGCGGGCACGGCACGCGGCACGGCCGGCTGACCGCCCGGCGCACTGCCGGCGCCGACGGCCGGCTCGAACGCGAGCATCCGCAGCAGCGTCATCGTGAAGCCGGCGTATTCGTCCGGCGCAAGGCCGAGCTCCGCGCGTCCGACCGTCGCGATCTGATAGAACAGTTGAACCTGCTCGGGGCTCAGCGTCTCCGCGAAGCGGCGCAGGTCGGCCGCTTCCGGCCATTCGTCGAGAACCGAGCCCGGCGCGAACTGCGCCCACGCGATCCGGTGCAGCAGGCTCGCAAGGTCCTGCAGCGCGGTGGAAAAAGACAGGCTGCGCAGCGACATCTCGTCGGCGATCGCGAGAATCTCCGGGCCGTTGCCGGCCGCGAGCGCATCGAGCAGGCGCACCATGTAGGTCTGGTCGAGCGCGCCGAGCATGCCCGACACAGCCGATTCGGTCACTTCGTTCGCCGAATAGGCGATCGCCTGGTCGGTCAGCGACAGCGCATCGCGCATGCTGCCCTGCGCGGCGCGCGCGAGCAGGCGCAGCGCCTGCTGCTCGAACGAGATCCGCTCTTCGCCGAGGATCCGTTCGAGATGCGACACGATGTGCCCGGCCGGCATCTGCTTCAGGTTGAACTGCAGGCAGCGCGACAGCACCGTGACGGGAATCTTCTGCGGATCGGTCGTCGCGAGGATGAACTTGACGTGCGGCGGCGGCTCCTCGAGCGTCTTCAGCATCGCGTTGAACGCGTGATTCGTCAGCATGTGCACTTCGTCGATCATGTAGACCTTGAAGCGCGCATCGACGGGCGCGTACACCGCGCGCTCGAGCAGCGCGGCCATTTCGTCGACGCCGCGGTTGCTCGCCGCGTCCATTTCGACGTAATCGACGAAGCGGCCTTCGTCAATCTCGCGGCACGCGCGGCACACACCGCACGGCTGCGACGTGACGCCGGTTTCGCAGTTGAGTGCCTTCGCGAAGATCCGCGACAGCGTCGTCTTGCCGACGCCGCGGGTTCCGGTAAACAGATAGGCGTGATGGAGACGCCCGCCGTCGAGCGCGTGCGTGAGCGCCCTGACGACGTGCTCCTGGCCGACGAGCGAAGCGAAATCCTTCGGACGCCACTTGCGTGCGAGAACTTGATAGGTCATCGGGAAATTGTATCAGTAACGCTGCGTCGCGCCGACACGTGAAACGGTGCTGAAGACGGGCAATGCGCAGGTAGAACGGAGAATGACGCAGAAATAAAAAACGCCCGGCGAACGGGGCGAGAGGAAAGGTGACGAGCCCGACCCTCGGCACTGGCGGAAAACGATTGTGGCTGCTTCGTTCCCGACCTGACCAGGTTCACCGCCCCACCATGCGAGGAGGCCCGTCACGGCATATTCTATCACCGCTTCCGGCCGAATGCGACCGTTTGTTCGCAACAAGGCCAAAGATCGAGCAAACCGACGCGCGTGCGGGCTCTCCAATCCGGCGCGAACCCGCGGTCATATATCGTGACGCTTCGTGACTCTTGAATTTTGCGCGCCGGCCTCCACGTTCGGGACACAACGGTCAAACGGCGCGTCGTACCCCTACTCGCGTAGCGGCTACTATCGCCGCCCGCAGCAGATAGCAATTTAGGCTAATATGACGCCCGAACGACCCGCGAGCCGCGCCAAGCAGCGCTTACGCCCTTCCTTCCGGAGAGGGGAGTGACCTGCGGCAGCGGCCGGCAGCCGACAAGGCCGCCGGAGCGCCGCAACGCGCCGAGCAGGCAGTCCCCGAACCGTAAGAGGTATTGACCCAATGAGCGAACAGATCAAACACATCAGCGACGCATCGTTCGAACAGGACGTCGTCAAATCCGACAAGCCCGTGCTCGTCGACTTCTGGGCCGAATGGTGCGGCCCGTGCAAGATGATCGCCCCGATCCTCGACGAAGTCGCGAAGGATTACGGCGACAAGCTGCAGATCGCGAAGATCAACGTCGACGACAACCAGGCAACGCCTGCGAAGTTCGGCGTGCGCGGCATCCCGACGCTGATCCTGTTCAAGAACGGCGCGGCCGCCGCGCAGAAGGTCGGCGCGCTGTCGAAGTCGCAGCTCACCGCATTCCTGGACAGCCACCTGTAATACCGGCTGTTCCGCGGACGTGTTGTCAACCGACAACACGTCCGCCGTCAAGCCGCCGATCGGCCGCTCAGGCGCGAATCGGCGTATGCTAGAATCAAAAAACGTCTACAAGACGCATTAAGTCTCAGAGCGCTTCCGCTCGCCCTCCTCCCTTTTCTTTTCGTCGCATCTCCTCCCTGGCGGGTTCTCCGTATGCATTTATCCGAGCTCAAGTCTCTGCACGTGTCCGAACTGATCGAAATGGCCAATGGCCTGGAGATCGAAAACGCGAACCGCCTGCGCAAGCAGGAATTGATGTTCGCCATTCTCAAAAAGCGCGCCAAGACGGGAGAGACGATCTTCGGCGACGGCACGCTCGAAGTGCTGCCGGACGGTTTCGGCTTCCTGCGCTCGCCGGAAATGTCGTACCTCGCGAGCACCGACGACATCTATATCAGCCCGTCGCAGATCCGCCGCTTCAACCTGCACACCGGCGACACCATCGAAGGTGAAGTCCGCACGCCGAAGGACGGCGAGCGCTACTTCGCGCTGGTGAAGGTCGACAAAGTCAACGGGCAGCCGCCCGAGGCCTCGAAACACAAGATCATGTTCGAGAACCTCACGCCGCTGCACCCGAACAAGCCGCTGTCGCTCGAACGCGAAATGCGCGGCGAAGAGAACGTCACGGGCCGCATCATCGACATGATCGCGCCGATCGGCAAGGGCCAGCGCGGCCTGCTCGTCGCGTCGCCGAAGTCGGGCAAGACCGTGATGCTCCAGCACATCGCACATGCGATCAAGCAGAACCATCCCGACGTCATCCTGTTCGTGCTGCTGATCGACGAGCGCCCTGAAGAAGTGACCGAAATGCAGCGCTCGGTCGCCGGCGAAGTGATCGCTTCGACGTTCGACGAACCGGCCACGCGTCACGTGCAGGTCGCCGAAATGGTGATCGAGAAGGCCAAGCGCCTCGTCGAAATGAAGCACGACGTCGTGATCCTGCTCGACTCGATCACGCGTCTCGCACGTGCGTACAACACCGTGATCCCGGCGTCGGGCAAGGTGCTGACGGGCGGTGTCGACGCGAACGCGCTGCAGCGCCCGAAGCGCTTCTTCGGCGCGGCGCGCAACATCGAGGAAGGCGGCTCGCTGACCATCATCGGCACCGCGCTGATCGAAACCGGCAGCCGCATGGACGACGTGATCTACGAAGAGTTCAAGGGCACCGGCAACATGGAAGTGCACCTCGAGCGCCGTCTCGCGGAAAAGCGCGTCTATCCGTCGATCAACCTGAACAAGTCGGGCACGCGCCGCGAAGAAATGCTGATCAAGCCCGAGATCCTTCAAAAGATCTGGGTGCTGCGCAAGTTCATCCACGACATGGACGAAGTCGAGGCGATGGAATTCCTGCTCGACAAGATCCGCCAGACGAAGAGCAACTCCGAGTTCTTCGACCTGATGCGCCGCGGCGGCTGATCGCCCCCGCACCGCAACGAACGGCTGCCCGCGCATTTCGCCCGGCAGCCGTTTTTTCACGTCAACCTGAACGTGAACGTACAGGTTGATCTATAATCGCGCCATCGCCCCAATCGAAGCCGCGCCAATCCAATGCCGAACGACGCCTCCCCCTCGCTGCTGACCGTGAGCGACGCCGCGTCGCGGCTCGGCGTCACGCCGCGCACACTGAAGTATTACGAAGAGCGCGGGCTCGTCACGCCGTCACGCAGCGGCGGCCGCTATCGCCTCTACGACGAAGCCGATCTCGAACGCTTCGCCCGCATCCTGCGGCTGCGCGCGCTCGGCTTTTCGCTACACGGCATCACCGAGATGCTCAAGCGCCCGCTGGAAGAAACGGGCGACGGCCGGCGCCGCTATTCGGACGCGTCGCTGCGCGACATCCGCTCGGGGCTCGCCGAGCAAATCGACACGCTCGACCAGCGGATTGCGGCCGTCCAGCGCGAGCTGAAGGAAGCCGTCGCGCTGCGCACGGAACTGCAGCACGACATCGACTACATCGAACGGCGCCTCGCCGGCGAAAACCCCGACACGCTGATCGCGCAGCGGCAAGCCGAAGCCGGCACGCGGCGCTCGCGCAAGGATCGGGAATGAACGTCGCGCCGGGTCGCCCGCCGCTGTGGAGCCGTGCGAACCTGCGCGCGGACCTGTTCCCGTGGGCGCTCGCGCTCGTGACCGGCATCGACTACTTCGACAACGCGGCCTTCTCGTTCTTCGCGAGCTACATAGCGGGCGGCATCAACGCGTCGCCCGACGAGCTCGTGTGGTCGTCGAGCGCGTATGCGGTCACGGCCGTGCTCGGCATCCTGCAGCAGCAATGGTGGGTCGATCGGCTCGGCCATCGCCGCTACGTCGCCGGCTGCATGTTGATGTTCTCGTTCGGCGCGATCGCGGCCGCACTCGCCAACACGTCGCTCGAGCTCGCGTTCGCGCGCGGCTTCCAAGGTTACTTCATCGGCCCGATGATGGGTGCATGCCGGATCCTGATCCAGATCAGCTTCAAGCCGCAGGAGCGGCCGCCCGCCACGCGCGCGTTCCTGATCATGATCCTGCTCGGCAGCGCGCTTGCACCGATCGTCGGAGGGCTGCTCGTCGCGCATTTGACGTGGCGCGCGCTGTTCGCGTGCACCGCGCCCGCAGGCATCGCATTCGCGATTCTCGCGCTCCTCACGCTGCCCGATTCGGGCAAAACGCCCGACGACGAGCGCGGCTCCGGGCATTTCTGGCCGTACGTCGTGTTCGCGCTCGCGCAAGGCGCGCTGCAGATCGTGCTGCAGCAGGTGCACTACCAGCTCTACAGCGGTTCGCCAATGCTGATCCTGCTGACGATCGGGGGCCTTGGCGCGCTCGCGTGGTTCGCCTATCACCAGTGGAACCATCCGACGCCGCTCGTGCGACTGCATGCGTTTCGCGAGCGCACGTTCCAGGTCGGGTTGCTGCTGTATATGTTCTATTACTACGAGTCGACGGGCTTCAGCTACCTGACCTCCCGCCTGCTCGAAGGCGGGCTCGGCTATCCGGTCGAGAACGCCGGGCGCCTGGTCGGCACGATGTCGCTGATCTCGGCCACCGCGCTGTTCGTCTACCTGCGCCACGCGAAGCGCGTCACGCACAAGAAATGGTTCGTCGTGCCGGGGTTCGCGATCGCGATCGTCGCAGCGCGGTGGATGACGCGGATGACGCCCCAGGTCGGCGAGGCCGCGCTGATCGTCCCGCTGCTGCTGCGCGGGCTGTTGCTGCTGTTCATCGTGCTGCCGGTCGCGAACCTGACGTTCCGCATCTTCGCGATCGACGAATACACGCACGGCTACCGGCTGAAGAACATCGTGCGGCAACTGACGATCTCGTTCGCGACGTCGTCGGTGATCATCGTCGAGCAGCACCGGCTGGCCGTACATCAGACGCGGCTCGTGGAGCGCGCGAACGTGTTCGATCCGCTGTTCCAGCAAACCGTCGACGCGCTCACGCGCAGCTACGCGGCTGCCGGCCATGCGCTGAACGAGGCGCACACCCTCGCGATCGCATCGATCGCGCGAATGGTCGCGCAACAGGCGTCGTTCCTCGCGTCGCTCGACGGTTTCTATTTCCTCGCGGGCGTCGCGCTCGTCGGCGGCCTCTTCGCGGCATGGCAAAAAGAGATCGATTGAGTTAAAAGACAGGCTTTGGATTCTCCCGCGCTGCTTCCATGCTCTCGAAACTGACCCGCTGGCTCGACGACCGCCGCCGCGACCGCGCGCTGCGCAGCCATCCGATTCCCGACGAGCTGTGGCGGGACACCGTCGCGCGCCTGCCATTCCTCGACGCGCTGTCGCCCGGCGACCTGGGTCGGCTGCGCGAGCTGACGAGCCTGTTCATCGCGAAGAAATCGTTCTCGACCGCGCACGGACTCGCGCTGACCGACGAGATGATTGTCGCGATCGCCGCGCAGGCGTGCCTGCCCGTGCTGAACCTCGATTTGTCGCTGTACGACGGCTGGGTCGGCGTCGTCGTGTATCCGGGTGAATTCGTCATCCGCAAGACCGTGCAGGACGAGGACGGTGTCGTCCATGAAGTCGAGCAGGATGCGAGCGGCGAAGCGTGGGAAGGCGGCCCGGTGATCCTGTCGTGGGAAGACGCGCAGATGACGGACGGCCGCGACGCATACAACGTCGTGATCCACGAGTTCGCGCACAAGATCGACATGGTCAATGGCGAGGCCGACGGGTATCCGCCCCTTTTTCGCCGCTGGCACGCGCCGCACCTCGACGCGCAGGCGTGGGCCGACGTGTTCGAGCATGCATACGACCAGTTCTGCGCGCGCGTCGATGCGGTGCCGGATCGCGCGTGGGCGCGCTTCGAGCGCGACTCGCTGATCGATCCCTATGCGGCCGATCACCCGTCGGAGTTCTTCGCGGTGTGCAGCGAGGCGCTGTTCGTGCGACCGCGTGCGTTCGAGTCCGAATTTCCGGAGCTCTACCGGCTGCTCGCCCGCTACTATCGACAGGATCCGGCCCGGACGGGCGCCCTCGACGCGTGATGAAAATTATTCGTCAACCGTCTGATTTTCTGGCATAATCGCCGTTTTTCGACCTTAGGCAAGTGGCTCGCGCCGGGCTTGACGTCGGCTGAATCGTGCAAATGCGTGCGGTCCGGCACGGCAAGCGGCGGGTTGGCTACCGCTCTCACCAAGGAACATCATGAAACCTGGCATTCACCCGGACTACCGCGAAGTCGTCTTCCAAGACATGTCGAACGGCTTCAAGTTCATCACGCGCTCGACGATCCAGACGCGTGAAACCGTCGAACACGAAGGCAAGACCTACCCGCTCGCCAAGATCGAAGTGTCGTCGGAATCGCACTCGTTCTACACGGGTCAGCAAAAGATCATGGACACGGCAGGCCGTGTCGAGAAGTTCAAGAACAAGTTCGGCGCACGCGCCAGCGGCAAGGTCGCGAAGTAAGCTTCGCACCGATCCGGTGGTTGCAACGCACCGGTACCGCACGAAAGGGCAGCCCAGGCTGCCCTTTTTTGTCTCCGCTCGCCGGGAAAACACCGCACGGCGGCCGGTGCAGGGGCAATCGTCCGACGCGCAACGGCCGGCGCGTCTACAATGCCGGATGCCCGAATCCGGCGCCGTCGGCGCATGACCGCGCCGGCCGCCTGCTCATAACAAATCACTCATCTGCATGAAGCCAGTCGTTCGTCTCACCGCCTCCGCCACGCGCGCGCTGCCGCGCTGGCTGCTGCTTACGCTCTGCCTCGTCTACGCGGCGTTCGGCCTGTTCGGCCGCGACCCGTGGAAGAACGAGGACGCTGCAGGCTTCGGCGTGATGTGGACGATGGCCACCGGCGGCTGGCACGATTGGCTGCTGCCGAATCTCGTCGGCAAGTTCATCACGACCGACGGGCCGCTCGGCTACTGGCTCGGCGCGCTGTCGATCCGCGCGCTGGCACCGTGGGTCGACGCGAGCAACGCGTCGCGCGTCGACACGGGCGTGCTGTTCTGCCTCGCGTGCGCGTTCGTCTGGTACGCCGCCTACCTGCTCGGCCGGCGCGCCGAGGTCCAGCCGTTCAAGTACGCATTCGGCGGCGAGCCGGAGCCGCGGGACTACGGCCGCACGCTTGCCGACGGCGCGCTGCTGGTCCTCGTCGCGTGCTTCGGGCTCGCGGAGCGCGGGCACGAAACGACGCCGCAGCTCGCGCAGTTCGCGTGGATCGCGATGTTCGTGTACGGCATCGTGCGCGGCATCGACAAGCCGATGCAGGGTGCGCTGTGGTGGGGCGTCGCGATCGGCCTCGTCGCGCTGTCCGGCAACCCGGTGCTCGTCGTCGCGCTGCTCGCCGGCACGGCCGCACTGTGGCTCGTCACGCCGGAGATGCGCAACCTGCGCCTGCCGCTGATCGGCCTGCCGCTTGCGGCCGCGATCTTCGCGCTGTGGCCGCTCGCCGCGTTCCACGCGGCACCCGACGACGCCGCGTGGTTCTTCAATCAGTGGATCCACGGCAGCCTGATGCGCTTCTCGGGCCCGCCGACCGCGGTGCTCGCCTACGCGGCGAAGAACCTGCCGCTCTTCACGTGGCCCGCGTGGCCGCTCGCGATCTGGGCGTGGTGGAGCTGGGCCGGCATGCGCCGCCGCGCGCACATCGCGATTCCGCTGTCGGTCGTGGTACCGCTCGTCGCGCTCGTGATCCTGCAGAGCCAGCAGTCGAACCGCATGTACATGCTGCTGCTGCCGCCGCTCGCGGTGCTCGCTACCTTCGCGCTGCCGACGCTCAAGCGCGGCGCGATCAACGCGTTCGACTGGTTCGCGGTGCTGAGCTTCACGATCCTCGGCACCTTCGTGTGGCTCGTATGGCTCGCGTCGCTCACCGGCTTCCCGCACCCGCTCGCGCGCAACCTCGCGCGCCTGGTGCCGGGCTACGAACCGCACTTCAAGATCCTCTCGTTCATCTGCGCGGTGATCGTCACCGTGTGCTGGTGCCTGCTCGCGCGCTGGCGCATCTCGCGCCAGCCGAAGGTGCTGTGGCGCAGCGTCGTGCTGTCGGGCGCGGGCACCACGCTGATGTGGGTGCTGCTGATGACGCTGTGGCTGCCGATCGTCAACTACGGCCGGACTTACAGCGATGTCGCGCAACAGATCGCGTCGCATCTGCCGAAAGACTATGAGTGCATCGCGCCCGTGCGGCTCGGCGATGCGCAGATCGCGACCTTCGCGTACTTCGGCGACATGCACTTCGAATTCTCGGGCGACTGCGACGTGATCCTGCGCCAGGACCGCGCGGACTTCGGCGAGCCGAGCGCGATGTCGCAATACGTGTGGCGTCTCGTGTGGGAAGGCCGTCGCGTCGCCGACCGCGACGAACGCTTCCGACTGTACGAGCGCATCGAGCGGCCAACGGCGCCCGTCAAGCGCCGCGGCCCGCGCCACCGGACGGTCGATTGACGATGTTCGCCGACATCCGCCGGATCGTCGGTCTCGCGTGGCCGGTGCTCGTCGGCCAGCTCGCGATCATCGCGTTCGGCGTGATCGACACGGCGATGGTCGGCCGGTATTCGGCCATCGACCTGGCCGCACTCGGGCTCGGTTCGTCGATCTACGTGTCGGTCTACATCGGGATGACGGGCATCCTGTCCGCGCTGCAGCCCATCACCGGGCAACTTTACGGTGCGCGGCGCTACGCGGAAATCGGCGAGGAAGTCCGTCAGGCGCTGTGGCTCGCGCTGATGCTCGCGGTTCCCGGCTTCCTGCTGCTGCACTTTCCCGAACCGCTGCTGCACATCGCGCACGCACCGCCCGCGCTGCACGATCGCACGGTCGATTACCTTCGAATCCTGTCGTACGGCCTGCCGGCGAGCCTCGTGTTCCGGATCTACAACGCGCTGGCCAACGCGGCCGGCAAGCCGCGCCTCGCGATGATCCTGCAGGTTGGCGCGCTGCTGCTCAAGTTTCCCCTCAACGTGTGGTTCATCTTCGGCGGCTTCGGCGTGCCGGCCCTCGGGGGGCCCGGCTGCGGGCTCGCCAGCACGCTGATCAACTGGGCGCTCGCCCTGATCGGCTTCACGCTGCTCGCAAAGCTCGACGTGTTCTCGCCGCTTTCGATCTTCTCGCGCTTTTGCTGGCCCGTCTGGGCACGCCAGAAGGCGATCCTGAAGCTCGGCGTGCCGATGGGCCTGTCATACCTGATCGAGGTCACGTCGTACACGTGCATGGCACTCTTCATCGCGCAATTCGGTACGACGACGCTCGCCGGCCATCAGATCGCCGGCAACATCGGCGCGGTGCTGTACATGACGCCGCTGTCGATCGGCGTCGCGGCGTCGACGCTGGTGGCACGCGCACTCGGCGCCGGCCGCCCGGACGAGGCACGCCTGCTCGGCCGGCACAGCGTGATGCTCGCGTGCGGGATCGCGGCGGCGTACGGCGTGCTCGTGTTCACGCTGCGTCCGCTGATCGTCGGCGGCTACACACCGAACCCGGCCGTGGCCGCCGCCGCGCTGCCGCTCGTCGCGATCGTCACCTGCTACCACTTCTTCGACGCGCTGCAGATCACGTCCGCATTCGTGCTGCGCGCGTACAAGGTCGCGGTCGTGCCGACCGTGATCTATGCGGTCGCGCTATGGGGCGTCGGGCTCGGCGGCGGCTACGTGCTCGGTTTCGACGTCGGCGGCATCGCGCCCGCCTGGCTGACCGGCGCGCGCGGCTTCTGGTTCGCGAACACGATCAGCCTGATGCTCGCGGGCGCAGGCCTCGCGCTCTACCTGCGCCACGTCAGCCGCACGCAACCGGCCGTCAGCGCATACGGCTCATGACGCATGGCGCGCGGCCTACGCGCCCTCCAGCACGTCGGCCGCGTGGTACGAGGACCGCACGAGCGGACCGGCAACGACTTCCCTGAACCCGAGCGCCAACCCCTCGTCTCGCCACGCGGCGAACGCATCGGGGCTCACGTAGCGGCGCACCGGCAGATGGTGCGCGGACGGCGCGAGATACTGGCCGAGCGTCAGCACGTCGACCTCGTGCGCGCGCAGGTCGCGCAGCGTGTCCCGCACCTCGTCGTCGCGCTCGCCGAGCCCGAGCATCAAGCCCGATTTCGTCACGAGCGTCGGCCGCGCGGCCTTCGCCTGCGCGAGCAGTTCGAGCGAACCGCGATAGTCGGCGCCCGGCCGCGCCGCCCGATACAGCGACGGCACCGTCTCGATATTGTGATTGAACACGTCCGGCCACGCTGACGACAACGCATCGAGCGCCCGCGCGACGCGGCCACGGAAATCGGGCGTCAGCACCTCGACGCCGATGCCCGGCACGCTCGCGCGCACCGCCGCGATGCAGGCCGCAAAATGCGCAGCGCCGCCATCGCGCAGGTCGTCGCGATCGACCGACGTGATCACGACGTAGCGTAGTTCGAGTGCCGCGACCGCGTCGGCGAGCCGCGCGGGCTCGTCGGGATCGAGCGGATCGGGGCGGCCGTGCGCGACGTCGCAGAACGGGCAGCGCCGCGTGCACAGTCCGCCCATGATCATGAAAGTCGCGGTGCGCTGCGCGAAGCATTCGCCGATGTTCGGGCACATCGCCTCCTCGCAGACGGAATGCAGCCGATGATCGCGCAGCACGGCCGCCATGTCGGCGACCGCCCCGCTCATCATCGGCCGCGCCCGCAGCCACGGCGGCTTAGGCAGCGCCGCGCCGGCTGCGGGCTCGACGCGCACCGGAATGCGCGCGAGCTTGTCGCGGCTCCTCGCGCCCGGCTGGCCGAGCGCGGTGAGACTGGGTCGTTCGAGCGCGGCGGCCATCGTCAGTCTCCGAGAAACGCGACGATCAAGCGGTTCACGTCGGCAGCCGCCTCCATCTGCACCATGTGGCCGCTGCCGGCGATCACCTCGACCCGCACGCCGTCCGGCAAGCCCTGCGCATGCTGCGCCGGAATCACCTCGTCGCGCTCGCCCCAGATCACGAGCGTGCGCGGCGCGAGCGCCTCGACGCGGTCGCGGAACACGCGCCGCTGGGACGCGCCGTCGAACGCGGCGTTCGCGATCTTCTCCAGCGCGGCCTGCACACCTTCGAGCCGCTTGTACTTGACGAGATCCTCGACCAGTTGCCGCGTGACGAGCGCGTCGTCGGCGAACAATGCGCCGAGGTGCGGCTTCAGTGTGTTGCGGCTGTTGCCGGCGACGAAGCCGTCGATATAGGCGCGGTTGATATCGGTGCCGAGCCCCGCGCTCGCGATCAGCGTCAGCGACGCGACGCGTTGCGGCGCGCGTTCGGCCGCGGCCATCGCGACCGCGCCGCCCATCGAATGCCCGATCAGATGCGCACGATCGATGTGCTGCGCGTCGAGCAGCGCGAGCACCGCGTCGGCCAGTTCGTCGAGACTGCCCGTGTCGACCGCCTTGCCCGACTCGCCGTGCCCGGGCAGGTCGAGCGCCCACACGGGCCGATGCGCGGCCAGCTCCGCGTGGTTGAACAGCCAGTTGTTCAGGTCCCCGCCGAAGCCGTGGATCAGCACCGCAGGCGTACCCGACCCGTCGCCGAGTTTCAGGAACCGGACCGTGCGTCCGCCGATCGGCGCCTTCTCGGGTTGCGGACCCGACGCGTCGTCGGCGGCCGCGGCCGGCACGAAATCGCGCTGGAATTCGGCGATCGCCGCGTCGATGTCGGCATCGCTTGCCTCGGCCGCGGCCACCACGCCGAGCAGCGCACCGACCGGCAGCGTCTCGCCCTCCTGCGCGACCTGTCGGCGCAGCGTGCCGTCGAACGCGCACTCGACGCCCGACGAGATCTTGTCGGTCTCGACGTCGAGCACTTCGTCGCCCTTCGTCACGCGTTCGCCGATCGCCTTCAGCCAACCGTTGACCTGCCCCTGCTCCATCGACAGCCCCCACTTGGGCATCGTGATCATGTGAATCGACATCGTGTCAGCTCCTCGTCTTCAGTACCGCCTGCGCGATCGCGTCGGCGGATGGGATGTAAAGGTCTTCCAGCACGCCGGCGAACGGCGTGGGCGTGTGCGGTGCGGTCACGAGCTCGATCGGTGCCTTGAGCGATCGGAACGCGCGCCGCGCGACGAGCGCGGCGATGTCGGTCGCGATCGAGCAGCGCGGGGTCGCTTCATCGACCACCACCACGCGCCCGGTGCGCTCCGCGCTTTCGAGGATCGTTTCCTCGTCGAGCGGCGACGTCGTGCGCAGGTCGATCACGTCGACCTGGATGCCGTCCTTCGCGAGCTTCGCGGCCGCGTCGGTCGCGAGGTGCACCATGCGGCCATAGGTGACGATCGTCGCGTCATCGCCGTCGCGCACGATGTTCGCCTCGCCGAACGGAATCGCATAGGATTCCTCAGGCACATCGCCTTCGCGCGTGTAGAGAAGCTTGTGCTCGAGGAAGATCACGGGATCGTTGTCGCGGATCGACTGGATCAGCAGCCCCTTCGCGTCGTAAGGCGTCGATGGGCACACGACCTTCAGCCCCGGGATGTGCGTAAACAGCGACGTGAGCATCTGCGAATGCTGCGCGGCCGCGCGCAGGCCGGCGCCGTACATCGCGCGAATCACGACCGGCGTCACGGCCTTGCCGCCGAACATGTAACGGAACTTCGCGGCCTGATTGAATATCTGGTCGAAGCACACGCCCATGAAATCGATGAACATCAGCTCCGCGACGGGCCGCATCCCGCACGCGGCCGCGCCGACCGCCGCGCCGATGTAGCCGCCTTCCGAAAGCGGCGTATCGAGCACGCGGCCCGGAAACTTGTGGAACAGCCCCTTCGTCACGCCGAGCACGCCGCCCCATGCGTCATCCTCGCCCGGCGCGCCCGCGCCGCCCGCGTTGTCCTCGCCCATCACGATCACGCTGTCGTCGCGCGCCATTTCCTGCGCGAGCGCCTCGTTGATCGCCTGCGAATAAGTGATCTTCCTTGCCATGTCCGTCTCCTGGAATATTGGGTTCGCCGTGCCGGCTGCAGGCCGGTGGCCGCTGTGTCACATCGCGCTCACGGGTACGACACGTACACGTCGGTCAGCAAATCGGCCGCGTCGGGCAGCGGCGCGGCCTTCGCCTGCGCGACCGCGTCGTCGATCAGCGCCTTCACCTGCGCATCGACCGCGCGCAGTTCGTCGGTCGTCAGCACCTCGGCACGCACGACGCGCGTCTCGAAATGTTTCAGGCAGTCCTTCTCGTCGCGCAGCTTCTGTACTTCGCCCGGCGCGCGATAGGTCTGCGCGTCGCCTTCGAAGTGACCGAAATAGCGCGTGAACTTCACTTCGACGAGCGTCGGGCCGCCACCGTTGCGTGCGCGTGCGACAGCTTCGCCGAGCGCTTCGTGCACCGCGAAGAAGTCGAAGCCGTCGACGATCACGCCCGGCATCCCGAAGCCGTTCGCGCGGTCGGCGATGTTGTCGGTCGCGACCGACCAGCTCGACGACGTCGCTTCCGCATAACCGTTGTTTTCTGCCACGAAGATCGCCGGCAGCCGCCACACCGACGCAAGGTTCATCGATTCGAAGATCACGCCCTGATTCGACGCACCGTCGCCGAAGAAGCACACCCCGACGCCGCCCGTCTTCTTGTGCTTGGCCGCGAGCGCCGCGCCGCACACGAGCGGGCCGCCCGCGCCGACGATCCCGTTCGCGCCGAGCATCCCCATCGACAGGTCGGCGATGTGCATCGAACCGCCCTTGCCGTGGCAAACGCCCGTCTTCTTTCCGTAGATCTCGGCCATCATCCCGTGCACGTCGACGCCTTTCGCGATGCAGTGGCCGTGCCCGCGGTGCGTGGTGGCGACATAGTCCTCAAGGCCGAGGTGCAACATGGTGCCGACCGCGGAGGCCTCCTCGCCCGCGTACAGGTGAACGAAGCCGGGGATTTCGCCGGTCGCGAACTCGACGTGCAGGCGCTCCTCGAATTCGCGGATCGTGCGCATCAGCCGATACGCATCCAGCAGCGTGTCCCTGCTGAGCTGTGTCGAAACGGTCATGTGTGTCTCCTTGATAGGTCTGACTGCGAATGCCGCCGCGGCAACGCCCCGGCGACGGATTGCACGACGGCCCGGCCGTCGGTGAAACGTGAAGCCGGCGTCAGCCGCGCCACGCGCCGGCATCGCGCAGCAACTGCCGCGACGACGCGTAACGCAGCGTGCGGCCGACATCGACGGTCAGCGGCCCGCGCCAGTCGAGCGCGATCTCGTAGCGGTCGCCGCGCGTGACCTCGATCTCGCGCTCGCCATCGAACGCGAGCGTGCCGTGTTCGAACGGGATCGTCTGCCACGCACCCGGCTCGAGCCGCTCGCAGCTGCGCATCACGACGCGATCGACGCGGCCGGGTGCGATCGGCGCGACGAGCGGCGTGCCGGCGGTCTTGCCATCGGCGGCGAAACGCATCGCGAGCCCGTGCGGCGCGCTGCGCTCGAGCGGTGCCCACGCGCCGCCGAGCGCGGACAGGCCGATGCCGTCCGGCTCCGCGAAAGTCAGATAGAGCGTGTCGATGTCGTCAGGCCCCGAGATCGCGCGCGCGCCGATGAAGCGCTGGCGGGCCGCGCACACGTCGACGAGCGCGATCTCCTCGCGCCCCGCGTTCGGGCCCGCCCCGCAGCGCACGACGAGCCGCTTGTTGCGCGCGAACGCGACCTCGGCCGGCACGGCGCCGGTCGCGACGAGTCCGGCCGCGACGCCCGCGACGGTCGCCTCGCGATGTTCGGGAAACGCGTTGTTGGTGCCGGTGGACAGCGCGACGAGCGGCGTCGCGCCGCAATGCGCGGCGACCGCGCGATGGGTGCCGTCGCCGCCGAGCACGACGATCAGCGCGACTTCCATCCGGTGCATGTATGCGGCGCCGGCGTGCGTGTCGGCGACGGTATCGGAGATCGGCAGGTCCACGAATTCGACGTCGGGCCAGCGTTCGTGCGGCGCGACCGCGCGATGCGTATCGAGCGCACGCATCAGCAGCGTCGCGATGCCCGTCTTGTCGCGTAAGGTCAGCACGCGCTCGACGCCCATCGCGCCGAGGCCGGCGAGCAGGCGCACGACCATGTTGGCCTTTTCCGCCGTCGGGAACACGGATGCATGCGTCGTCAGGCGGCGAATGTCGCGCCCCGATGCGGGGTTCGCGATCACGCCGACGGTCACGGGCGTCGTCACGGGCTTGTCTCCATCCAGTGGACCGGCGCTCGCGCCGGCCCTGCATGTGTCGTCCGCCGTCATCGAGGGCAGCGGATCATCGCACCCGACGCGACCGCGCCGGGCTTGCCCATGACATCTGCAAGCGGCGTGCCACCGTGTGTGCGATGA
The DNA here is from genome assembly GCF_003858025.1 of Burkholderia sp. Bp9004. Classification (NCBI taxonomy): domain Bacteria; kingdom Pseudomonadati; phylum Pseudomonadota; class Betaproteobacteria; order Burkholderiales; family Burkholderiaceae; genus Burkholderia; species Burkholderia sp. Bp9004. The sequence continues at coordinate 57,606 of NZ_QTQD01000021.1, forward strand.
CCACGGAACCCGCGTGCGGACTGGCTCTGCGGACATGCCGATCAGCGACATCTGCCTCCTTGACAGCCCGACGCTCCGCGAAACCGCCCGTGCGTCTCACGCCGTCGATGTCCCGGCGCACCGGCTTCGGCACCTTCATCCGGATTGCGCGTCGGCCGGCAAGCCACGCGTATCGCGGCGCGGCGCGCGACACCATGACGTGGGCCACCATCGCGCGCGGCATGCCCGCGCGTCTCAATCGCGCGAGACCGGCTGAGATGCCGCTGAGACGAACGTCTCACGCCGCGCGCGTGCTGCGATGCAATGTGATCCGCGCAGGCGGATGTGCTACAAGAACATCGAATTCCCCGTCGTACGGAACCGGAGCCGACCATGCCCTACGCCGTCCCCCAGGCCCAGCACGCCGACCGTGTGCTCGGCGCGCTCGCCGGACGCCTGCCCGCGCCTGCCGATTCCGCGCGTCTCGTGTCGTCGTGGCAGCGCTCGCTCGAGCGCTACGCGCTCGACCCCGCGTCGTCGATCGGCCCGCGCGTGCTGACCGCGGCCGAGCTGCGCGAGGTGCGCGACAAGGAGGAAGCCTTCCTGCGCGCGTCGGGCCAGTGCCTGACGCGCCTGCACGACATGATTCGCGTCGCGGATTACTGCGTGATGCTGACCGACGCGCACGGCGTGACGATCGATTACCGGATCGACCGCGAACGCCGCAACGACTTCCGACATGCGGGGCTGCACATCGGCTCGTGCTGGTCCGAAAGCGAGGAAGGGACCTGCGGGGTCGCGAGCGTGCTGACCGATCTCGCGCCGATCACCGTGCACAAGACCGACCACTTCCGCGCGGCGTTCACCACGCTCACCTGCAGCGCGGCCCCGATCTTCGCGCCGGGCGGCGAACTGATCGGCGTGCTCGACGCGTCGGCCGTCCAGTCGCCGGACGGCCGCGACAGCCAGCGTCTCGTGTACCAGCTCGTGCGGCAGAGCGCGGCGCTGATCGAGGACGGCTATTTCGTGCACAGCACCGCGCAATACTGGATATTGTTCGGGCATCCGAATCGTCACTACGTCGAGGCGCAGCCCGAATGGCTGATCGCGTTCGACGAGTGCGGCAACATCGTCGCCGCGAACCGGCAGGCGCGCGACGCGCTGCCGGCGCTGCGCGAACCGCGCCATATCGACGAGATCTTCGACGCAACCGAGATGCCGCTGCGCGACGCCGCGCGGCTCGACGCGATCGTCGCGCTGCGGCTGCGCGCGACGGGTGCCCCGCTCTATGCGCGGCTGCGCGCGCCGCTACGGCGCGCCGGCCGCGAAACCGGCACGGCATCGCGCCGCCCCGGCACCGCGCAGCGCCACGTCGGCGCCCTGACGCCGTTCCTGCACAGCAGCGACGCGCGCGTCGCGCAGCAGGCCGAACTCGCGCTGCGTGTCGCGAGCAAGCGGCTGCCGATTCTCGTACTCGGCGAAACCGGCGCAGGCAAGGAAGTATTCGCCCGCGCGATCCACGACGCCGGTGCGCGACGCGCACGGCCGTTCGTCGCGGTCAACTGCGGCGCGCTGCCCGAGGCGCTGATCGAAAGCGAGCTGTTCGGCTATGCGGCAGGTGCGTTCACCGGTGCGCGCAAGCACGGCGCGCGCGGCAAGATCGCGCTTGCCGACGGCGGCACGCTGTTCCTCGACGAAATCGGCGACATGCCGCTCACGCTGCAGACGCGCCTGCTGCGCGTGCTCGCCGACGGCGAGGTCGTGCCGCTCGGCAGCGATACGCCCGTGCGCGTCGATCTCGACGTGATCTGCGCGACGCACCGCGATCTCGCGCGCATGGTGGCCGACGGCACGTTCCGCGAGGATCTGTATTACCGGCTGAGCGGCGCGACGTTCGAACTGCCGCCGCTGCGCGAGCGCGCGGACGTGCGCGACGTGATCGCCGCGGTATTCGCCGAGGAAGCACAGGCGACCGGCCACGTGCTCACGCTCGACACGTCGCTCGCCGAGCAACTCGCCGCGTATCCCTGGCCCGGCAACGTGCGGCAACTGCGCAACGTGCTGCGCTATGCGTGCGCGGTGTGCGATGCCGCCCGCGTGACGCGGCGCGACCTGCCGGCCGATCTCGCCGCGCAGCTCGGCGCCGGCCCGGCCGGCGGCGCGCTGCCGGACGACGAACGCGGCCGCATCGTCGCGGCGCTCACCGCGCATCGCTGGCGGCCTGACGCGGCCGCGCAGGCGCTCGGCATCTCGCGCGCGACGCTGTACCGGCGGATCGCGAAACACCGGATCGTCGCGCCGCACCGCGCGTGACGAGCCGGCGCGACCGCCATCACGCGGCCTGCGCGGCCACTTCGCCTGCTTTCCCGGCCTCACCCGCCGCTTCGTCGCGCCGCGCGAACACCTCGTGCGCGGCGAACAGCGCGTTCAGCGCGGCCGGGAAACCTGCGTAGACGGCCATCTGCATGAACACCTCGACGATCTCGTCGCGCGTGCAGCCCACGTTCAGTGCCGCCTCGACATGCACCTTCAGTTGCGGCTGCGCGTTGCCGAGCGCGGCCAGCGCCGCGATCGTCGCGATCTCGCGCGCCCTCAGGTCGAGCTGCGGCCGGCTGTAGATGTCGCCGAAGCCGAACTCGACGAGCAGCCGCCCGAAGTCCGGCGCGATCGGCGCAAGCGCCGCGATCACGCGTTCGCCCACTTCGCCGTCGATTTCCTTCAGCTTGTTCCAGCCGCGCGTGTAGCGATCTTCAACGAGTCGATCCATGGTGTCCGTCCTGTTCCAAGAGTGAATGAGTAGCGTTCGCCCGTCGTTCCGTCTCGCGCTCCTTGGCCTCGTAGTACGCGATCTTGTCGCCGATCGCGTCGAGGCTCGCCTGCAGTTCCGCGATATGCGCGCGCACCGCGTCGCGATGCGCGGCCAGCAAGTTGCGCCGCGCACCGAACGTCGACTCGCCTTGCGCACGCAGCGCCGCGAACTGCTGCATCTGCGCAATCGGCATGCCGGTCGCCTTCAGGCGCATCACGAAGGCAAGCCAGTCGAGGTCGGCCGGCGCATAGAGCCGGTGCCCCGCCGCCGTGCGTGAAATCGCGCGCAGCAGGCCGGCCTGCTCGTAATACCGCAGCGTATGCGTCGACACGCCGGTCAGTTCGGCGACTTGCCCGATCGTCAGCGGACCGGCGGCGGAAGGTCTGGATACGGTTTTCGACATGGCAGGATCAAGGTTAGGAGTTAGAGTTCACTCTAAGTCAAGCGTTGTCGAATGGCCAGCCACGACAATCCGAAATCACCGCCGCGAACACCGTAAAGAATGGTCAAAACCGCCGCCCGACTCGGCTTTCTGTCTTTACAGCGACGCAAGCCTTCAGCAAGATTCAGTCAGCCTGTCTTAAAAAGGGCACGCATTTGTCCTATGCTTAACGGCGACGCCCGGCCAGGTCTCGCCCCGCCGTCCGTTGCAACAGCCATTCATCCGTCAGAACCAGGGAGCCTTTGCCATGCTGAAAAAGCTGCTGATGCTGTTCGTCGCGCTGTCGCTGTCGCTCGCCGCCGGCATCGCCGCGGCCGTCGAAGTCAACACGGCCGACCAGGCCGCGCTCGAATCGGTGAAGGGCCTCGGGCCCGTGAAGTCGAAGGCGATCATCGACGAACGCACCAAGAACGGCCCGTTCAAGGACGCGGACGATCTCGCGAACCGCGTGAAGGGTCTCGGCACGAAGTCGGTCGGGCATCTCGAGGAAAACGGCCTGACGATCGGCGGCTCGTCGACGCCGCCGAAGGGCGTGAAGCTGTCGAAGCCGGCCGCGACGACGTCGGCGACCACGTCGGCCACGACGTCGACATCGACGTCGACTACCGCAACGGCCGGCACGACGGCGACGGCCCCGGCCGCGAGCGCCCCCGAAGCAGCGACCAAGCCGGCCAAGAGCAAGCGCATGTCGAAGAAGGAAAAGGCAGCCGCGGCCGCAGCGGCATCCGCCGATGCGGGAGCGAGCGCGCCGGCCGCAGCGTCGTCCACGAAGGCGACGAAGGGCTCGAAGAAGAAGAGCAAGAAGGACAAGGCAGCCTCCGCCGCCGCGGCGTCGGGCGCCTGATATGCGCCACGCGCGCGATCGCGTGCGCGCGGCATTCGATCAACGGGCGCCGTCGTTGCGGCGCCCTTTTCAGTAAAGGTGAAGAACCATGGGTCTCCTCGACATCGTTGGCGGTCTGATCGGCGGCCAGGCCGGCGGCAACTCGCAAAGCGCGCTCATCACGACGGCGCTCGAATTCATCAACAACCAGCCGGGCGGCCTGAACGGGCTGATCGAGAAGTTCAAGGCCGGCGGCGCCGGCGACATCATCGGCTCGTGGGTCGGTAACGGCGAAAACCAGCCGATCTCGGCCGACACGCTGCAGAACGTGCTCGGTTCCGACGTCGTCGGCTCGCTGGCGAGCAAGGTCGGCATCGATCCGTCTCAGGCATCGTCGATCCTCGCGCAGGTGCTGCCGCACGTCGTCAACGGCGCGACGCCGAACGGCGAAGTGCCGGCCGGCGGCCAGGTCGATACGTCGAACGTGCTCGGCACGCTCACGCAGCTCGCCGGCATGTTCGGCGGCAGCAAGCAGGCCTGAGCCCGCAGCGCGCCGGCTGACCGCCTCGACGGCGGTTTCGGCCGCCCCATATGCAAACACCCCGCCTGAGCGGGGTGTTTGTTTTTGCGCGCCCGGCGCGAACCGGGCGTGCGGCCGATCACCGGCGATCAGTGCACGACGCGATCGAACACGAACGTGCCGTCGCTGACGTCGACCGGGATCACGTCCTTCGGGCCAAAGCGGCCCGCGAGGATCAGCTTCGCGACCGGATTCTCGATCTCCTGCTGGATCGCGCGCTTCAGCGGCCGCGCGCCGAACAGCGGATCGTAGCCGACCTTCGCGATCTGTTCGAGCGCGGTGGGCGACACGTCGAGCGCCATGTCGAGCTTCGCGAGCCGGTCGTGCAGGCGCGCGAGCTGGATCTTCGCGATCGATTCGATGTTGCTGCGATCGAGCGCGTGGAACACGACGACGTCGTCGATCCGGTTCAGGAACTCGGGGCGGAAGTGCTGCTTCACTTCCAGCCACACGGCGTCCTTGATCTCTTCCTGCGGCGAGCCCGTCATGGCCTGGATCACCTGCGAGCCGAGGTTCGACGTCATCACGATCACCGTGTTCTTGAAGTCGACCGTGCGCCCCTGCCCGTCGGTCATGCGGCCGTCGTCGAGCACCTGCAGCAGCACGTTGAACACGTCCGGGTGGGCCTTCTCGATCTCGTCGAGCAGGATCACGCTGTACGGCTTGCGGCGCACGGCTTCCGTCAGGTAGCCGCCTTCCTCGTAGCCGACATAGCCCGGCGGCGCACCGATCAGCCGCGCGACGCTGTGCTTCTCCATGAACTCGCTCATGTCGATGCGGATCAGGTGCTCTTCCGAATCGAACAGGAACGACGCCAGCGCCTTGCACAGCTCGGTCTTGCCGACCCCCGTCGGGCCGAGGAACAGGAACGAGCCGTACGGGCGGTTCGGATCGGCGAGACCCGCGCGCGAACGACGGATCGCGTCCGCCACCGCGCTGATCGCCTCGTCCTGGCCGACCACGCGTTCGTGCAGTTTTTCCTCGATGTGCAGCAGCTTCTCGCGTTCGCCCTGCATCATCCGCGACACCGGAATTCCGGTTGCGCGCGACACGACTTCCGCGATTTCTTCCGCGCCGACCTGCGTGCGCAGCAGACGCGGACGCGTCGGGTTGTGCTGCTCCTGCTCTTCGGCCTGCGTGACCTGCTTCAGCTGCGCCTCGAGTTGCGGCAGCTTGCCGTACTGCAGCTCGGCGACCTTCTCGAGCTTGCCTTCGCGCTGCAGGCGCGCGATGTCCGCCCGCACCTTCTCGATCTCTTCCTTGAGCTGCGCGCTGCCCTGCACCGCAGCCTTCTCGGCAGTCCAGATCTCTTCCAGGTCCGCATATTCGCGGCCGAGGCGTTCGATCTCTTCCTCGATCAACTGCAGGCGCTTCTGCGACGCCTCGTCCTGCTCCTTCTTCACGGCCTCGCGCTCGATCTTCAGCTGGATCAGACGACGATCGAGCTTGTCCATCTCTTCGGGCTTCGAATCGATTTCCATCTTGATCTTCGACGCGGCCTCGTCGATCAGGTCGATCGCCTTGTCCGGCAGGAAGCGGTCGGTGATGTAGCGATGCGACAGCTCGGCCGCGGCGACGATCGCCGGGTCGGTGATGTCGACACCGTGGTGCAGTTCGTACTTCTCCTGCAGCCCGCGCAGGATCGCGATCGTCGCCTCGACGCTCGGCTCGTCGACGAGCACCTTCTGGAAGCGGCGTTCGAGCGCGGCGTCCTTCTCGATGTACTTGCGGTATTCGTCGAGCGTGGTCGCGCCGATGCAGTGCAGCTCGCCGCGCGACAGCGCCGGCTTCAGCATGTTGCCTGCGTCCATCGCGCCTTCGGCCTTGCCGGCACCGACCATCGTATGGATCTCGTCGATGAACACGATCGTCCGGCCTTCGTCCTTGGCGATGTCGTTGAGCACGGCCTTCAGACGCTCCTCGAACTCGCCGCGATACTTCGCGCCGGCGAGCAGCGCGGCCATGTCGAGCGACAGCACGCGCTTGCCCTTCAGCGTCTCGGGCACTTCGCCGTTGACGATGCGCTGCGCGAGCCCTTCGACGATCGCCGTCTTGCCGACACCCGGCTCGCCGATCAGCACCGGGTTGTTCTTGGTCCGGCGCTGCAGGATCTGGATCGAACGGCGGATTTCATCGTCGCGGCCGATCACCGGATCGAGCTTGCCCGCGCGGGCGCGCTCGGTCAGGTCGACCGTGTATTTCTTCAGCGCCTCGCGCTGGCTTTCGGCGTCCTGGCTGTGCACCTGCGAGCCGCCGCGCACCGCGGCGATCGCGGCTTCGAGCGCCTTGCGCGTGAGGCCGTGCTGGCGCGCAAGCTTGCCGGCTTCGCCCTTGTCGTCGGAGACCGCGAGCAGGAACATCTCGCTCGCGATGAACGTGTCGTTGAGTTTCTGCGCCTCCCTGTCGGCCTGGTTCAGCAGCCCGGCCAACTCACGGCCGATCTGGATGTCGCCGCCCGTGCCCGTTACTTGCGGCAGGCGCGAGATGGCTTCGTTCAGCGCGCCTTGCAGCGCCTGTACGTGCACGCCCGCGCGCGACATCAGCGAGCGGGCGGAGCCGTCCTGCTGAGCGACCAGCGCCGCCAGCACGTGAACGGGTTCGATGTATTGATTGTCGCGGCCTGCCGCGAGGCTTTGCGCGTCCGCGAGTGCTTCCTGGAACTTGGTGGTGAGCTTGTCGATTCTCATTTGGCGAGACCTCCAATTTTCGATTAACACCAAGATGAGGATGGTTATACGGGTTTCAAGCGAAATTCGGGTTGATTCAGCGCAAAAATAGCCGGGCGGCGATGCGGCGGCCTGCGGGCGGGCCGCCGCCCGGATGGTGGCGGTGGTACCGGCGTGTCAGCCGACCTTCGACGACGATTCGGCGGACGCCGCTGCGTCATCCCCGGACGGCTCGGCACGCACCAGCGCGATCGGACGAATACCCAGCAGCGCGACGAGCGGCGACGCGGGCACGGTCAGCTCGCCGAGCGTGTGACGGTCGAGTTCGGCGAAGAATGCGTCGCGCGCGGCCGCCAGCACGCCCTTCAGGCGGCAATGCGGCTCGATCACGCAGTCGCGCGACGCGTCGCCGTCGGCCGCAAAGCAGCCGACCAGCGCGAAATCGTTCTCGGTCGCCCGCACCACCTGGCCGACCGTCAGCTTCAGCGATTCGGGGAACAGCCGCAGCCCGCCGTTGCGGCCGCGCACGGTATCGACCCAGCCGAGCTCGCCGAGCTGCTGCACGACCTTCATCAGATGGTTCTTCGAGATGCCGTAGGCGTCCGAGATCTCCTGGATCGTCGCGAGCCCCTCGCCGCGCACGGCGAGGTACAGCATGACGCGCAGCGAATAGTCGGTGTAGTCAGTGAGTCTCATGAGCGAATACGGAAAATGATCGATCGCGCCCAGATCAAGCGGGACGGATCAATCGGAACGCGCGCCGTGACGGTTCTCGAGGCCGCTTGACGGCGCCGGGTTGCCGGGACGGCCTGCGCGCAATAATATTCATGAAATCTACGCATTTTTCGGGCATTGATGGACGCTATTTTGCGTCAAAATTCTGTCGGCGTCCTGCGCGTTGCCCACGCTGCCGTTCCGCGGGCACGACACTGACGCCCTGATTTTCCCGGCCCTTTTTTCCATGACCGCCCTGCCCGCCTCGCCCGATACCGCCCCGGCCCGCCCTCGCGACGCCGAGCCAACAGAAGACAATATTCGCGACCTCGTGTATGCGTTCTACGACCGCGTGCGCGCCGATCCGCTGCTCGGCCCCGTGTTTGACGCGAAGCTGGACGGTCGCTGGGACGACCATCTGCCGAAGATGGTGAGCTTCTGGTCGAGCCTCGTGCTCGGCACCAAGGGCTATCGCGGCAACGTGCAGCAGGCGCACCAGCCACTCGACGGGATCGAGCCCGCGCATTTCAGCCGCTGGCTGTCGCTGTTCCTGAAGACCGTCGAGGGGCGCTACACGCCGCCCGCGGCCATCCGCTTCATGGAGCCCGCGCTGCGCATCGCGCAGAGCCTGCAGTTGAGCCGCTTCGGCTGGGATTATCAGATTCCACCCGAGCAGCAGGCGCTGCTCGACGCGATCGCGCCACGCCGCCGCGACACGGGCGACGATCCGCATGCGCTGCCGTCACGCGCCCGCGGCGAGCCGTTTCCGACGAAGATCATCGGGCGCGGCACGGATCCGGACGCCTGACACCTCGATTCGCAGCGCCGGATCGCTCGAGTGCCTGCGGCACATCGCCGCACGACACGTACGCCGCGCTCAACGCGGCGTGTTGCCCGATTCGACGCCCCAGCGCGCGAGCGCCGCATCGTCGGTGCTGCGAGCATCGACCCAGCGCTCGCCGTCGGGCGTCGTTTCCTTCTTCCAGAACGGCGCCTCGGTCTTCAGGTAGTCCATCACGAACTCGCACGACGCGAACGCATCGCCGCGATGCGATGCGACCGTCGCGACCATCACGATCTGGTCGAGCGGCAGCAGCCGGCCGACGCGATGCACGATCGCGACGTCGATCCCGGGCCAGCGCCGGCCAGCCTCGGCGGCGATCTTCTCGAGCGCCTTCTCGGTCATCCCCGGATAATGCTCGAGCTCCATCGCGGCGACCGAATCGCCTTCGTTCAGGTCGCGCACGGTGCCAACGAAGCAGGCGACCGCGCCGATCTTCGGGTTGCGCGCGCGTAGCGCCGCCACTTCGGCGTTCAGGTCGAAATCGTTGGCCTGCACTCGTACCGTAGCCATCGCCCGCCTCTCAACCGCCCGTCACGGGCGGAAAAAACGCGACCTCGCAACCGTCGGTGAGCCGCGTATCGGGGTCGGTCATCTCGTGATTGCATGCCATGCGCAACGCGCGCCCTTCGGCGAGCGTCTCGGCCCACGCGCCGCCGCGCAGGCGCAGCCATGCGCGCACGTCGCCAACGGTCGTCACGCCGTCCGGCACGTCGGCCTGCTCGTCGGATACGCCCAGTGCCTCGCGCACGCTTGCAAAGAATTTCAGTTGAATCTTCATGGGTCAGGAAGCCGTCGCGTTACGACAGCAGTTCGGAAAACGGAATGAAACGCACGGTCTCGCCTGCGCTGATCGCGTGCTGCGGCGGATTGTCGATCAGGCCGTCGCCCCAGACCGTCGACGTCAGCACCGCCGAGCTCTGGTTCGGGAACAGGTCGAGGCCGCCGGCCGCGTTGACGCGCGCGCGCAGGAATTCGTTGCGCCGGTCGCCCTTGCTTTGCGAGAAGTCCGCGCGCAGCGACAGCGCGCGCGGCGCGACGTCGCGCACGCCGGACAGGCGCAGCAGGAACGGCCGCACGAACAGCAGGAACGTGACGAAGCTCGACACGGGATTGCCCGGCAGCCCGATGAAGTGCGCGTCGGGATGCGCGTCGCCGCGGCGCACCGCGCCGAACGCGAGCGGCTTGCCCGGCTTCATCGCGATCTGCCACAGCGCGAGCCGACCTTCGGCTTCGACGGCCGGCTTCACGTGATCCTCGTCGCCGACCGATACGCCGCCGCTCGTCAGGATCACGTCGTGATCGCGCGCGGCCTCACGCAGCGTGTCGCGCGTCGCGGCGAGCGAGTCGGGCACGATCCCGTAGTCGGTCACGTGGCAGCCGAGCCGCTCAAGCAGTCCGCGTAGCGTGAAGCGGTTCGAATTGTAGATCGCGCCGGGCTTCAGCGGCTCGCCCGGCATCGTCAGTTCGTCGCCGGTGAAGAACACCGCGACGCGAATCCGCCGCGCGACCGACAGCTGCGCGCAGCCGACCGACGCGGCCAGCCCGAGCGCCTGTGGCGTAAGCCGCGTACCGGCCGGCAGGATCACCGAACCCTGGCGGATGTCCGCGCCCTGCGCGGTGATCCATTCACCGGCCTTCGGCGTGTGGAGGATTTCGACCGCATCGCCGTCGGCCGACGCCTGCTCCTGCATCACGACGGCATCGGCGCCGGGCGGCACCGTCGCGCCGGTGAAGATCCGTGCGGCCGTGCCCGCCGCGAGCGGCGCGGCCGGATGGCCCGCCGGAATCCGCTGCGACACCGGCAAGCGCCGCTCGCCGTGCAGCAGGTCGGCGACGCGCACCGCATAGCCGTCCATCGCGCTCGTATGCATCGGCGGCACGTCGAGCGGCGAGCTCACGTCGGCCGCCAGCACGCGGCCGAGCCCGTCGAGCGTGGCGACGGTTTCAGCGCCGGGCAGCGGCTTCGCGGCTTCGAGCAGCGCGGCGAGCGCTTCGGCGGTCGACAGCATCGGCGCGCGCGGCGCCGCGGGATTCGGGTTCGACATCGATGGAATCGGGGATCGTTGGAATCAATACGTCATTGTAGCGACGCCATCGCGCCCACGTGCGATATGCCGGACATGCGACAACCGTGATCGGCGCGAACGCGCGGCACTGGCACTTGATTCGCGCGCCATCTGACAATGCCCCTGCGCGCGGCCGCCACCAAGCGAAACGGCCGGAACCCCGATCCGTGTGACGAATCGGCATTCCGGCCGTCCTGCACCGCCGGGCTTGCGACCCCGCGGCCCGAGGCTACCCCGGTGCTACGTTACGCGCCCGTATGCGCGGCAATGAAGTCCTTCACCTGCTGCGCATCGGCCTTCACGACCTCGAAACGCTGCGGCAGCGCCTCGAGCCCGTCGAATGCCGCCGGCCGCTCGGCCTCGCGATCGAGCGCTTCGCGGATCGTCTCCCCGAACTTGATCGGCTGGGCCGTCTCGAGCACGACCATCGGCACGCCCGCGTCGAGGTGCTCGCGCGCGACCTTCACGCCGTCGGCCGTGTGCGTATCGATCATCGTGTCGTAGCGCGAGAACACGTCGCGGATCGTCGCGATGCGGTCCGCGTGGCTGCTGCGACCCGACACGAAGCCGAACTCGGCCACGCGCGCGAAATCGCCGCTCGCCGCGAGATCGAAACCGCCCTTCTCCTCGACGTCGCGGAACAACTGCATCACGCGTGCCGGATCGCGGCCGAGCAGGTCGAACACGAAGCGTTCGAAGTTCGACGCCTTCGAGATATCCATGCTCGGGCTGCTCGTGTGATACGTGTGTTCCGCGCTGCGCACGCGATATGCGCCGGTGCGGAAGAACTCGTCGAGCACGTCGTTCTCGTTGGTCGCGACCACGAGCTTGGCGATCGGCAGGCCCATCATCCGCGCGATGTGACCCGCGCAGACGTTGCCGAAGTTGCCCGACGGCACCGTGAACGACACGCGCTCGTCGTTGGACGTCGTCGCCGCGAAATAGCCCTTGAAGTAGTACACGACCTGCGCGACGACGCGCGCCCAGTTGATCGAGTTGACCGTGCCGATCTTGTGCCGCGCCTTGAACGTGTGATCGTTCGACACGGCCTTCACGATGTCCTGGCAGTCGTCGAACACGCCTTCGACCGCGAGGTTGAAGATGTTCGGATCCTGCAGGCTGAACATCTGGGCGGTCTGGAACGCACTCATCTTCTTGTGCGGCGACAGCATGAACACGCGCACGCCGGCCTTGCCGCGCATCGCGTATTCGGCCGCGCTGCCCGTGTCGCCGGACGTCGCGCCGAGGATGTTCAGCGCTTCGCCGTGCTTCGCGAGCGTGTACTCGAACAGGTTGCCGAGCAGCTGCATCGCCATGTCCTTGAACGCGAGCGTCGGGCCGTTCGACAGTTCGAGCAGCGAGATCGGCGCGCCGTTCTCGGTGCCGAGCGTCTTCAGCGGCGTGATGTCGGACGCGTTCTCGCCGTGGCGCGTGTTGCTGTATACGGCGGCCGTATACGTGCGGCGCGTGATCGCGCGCAGGTCGTCGGCCGGCACGTCGTCGCAGAACTTCGACAGGATCTCGAACGCGAGATCCGCGTACGGCAGCGTGCGCCAGCGCGCCAGTTCGTCGGCCGACACCTTCGGGTACTCGGCCGGCAGGTACAGCCCGCCGTCCTTCGCGAGACCGCCGAGCAGGATGTCGGAGAACGTGTGGCGCTCGCCGATGCCGGCGCCGCGCGTGGAGATGTAGTTCATGTCGTTCCTGGTCCTCAGTTCAGCGCTTCCATGCGCAGCTTCGTCACCTTCGAGACCACCGTCGCGAGGCCTTCGATCTGCGCGATCGCCGCGTTCACGTGCTTCTCCTGCGTCTCGTGCGTGATCAGGATGATGTCGGTTTCGCCCTTCGCGTCGTCGACCTGCTCCGATTCCTTCTGCAGCAGCGCGTCGATCGAGATGCCCGATTCGGCGAGGATGCGCGTGATGTTGGCGAGCACGCCCGTCTGGTCGGCCACCCGCAGGCGCAGGTAGTAGCCGCTCGTGACTTCCTCGATCGGCAGGATCGGCGTGTTCGACAGGCTGTCCGGCTGGAACGCGAGGTGCGGCACGCGATGCTCGGGGTCGGCCGTGTGCAGCCGCGTGACGTCGACGAGATCCGCGACGACCGCCGATGCGGTCGGTTCCGCGCCCGCGCCCTTGCCGTAGTACAGCGTCGTGCCGACCGCGTCGCCGTGCACGACGACCGCGTTCATCGCGCCCTCGACGTTCGCGAGCAGGCGCTTCTCGGGAATCAGCGTCGGATGCACGCGCAGCTCGATGCCGTTTTCGGCACGGCGCGTGATGCCGAGCAGCTTGATCCGGTAGCCGAGCTCTTCCGCGTAGCGGATGTCGGTCGCGTCGAGCTTGCTGATCCCTTCGACGTACGCGCGGTCGAACTGGACCGGCACGCCGAACGCGATCGCGCTCATGATCGTCGCCTTGTGCGCGGCGTCGACGCCTTCGATGTCGAAGGTCGGATCGGCTTCCGCGTAGCCGAGTTCCTGTGCGGCCTTCAGCGCGGTCGCGAAGTCGAGGCCGCGGTCGCGCATTTCCGACAGGATGTAGTTCGTCGTGCCGTTGATGATGCCCGCGATGTACTGGATGCGGTTCGCGGTCAGGCCTTCGCGCAGCGCCTTGATGATCGGGATGCCGCCGGCGACGGCCGCCTCGAACGCGACCATCACGCCCTTTTCGCGCGCGGCCTCGAAGATCTCGGTGCCGTGCACCGCGAGCAGCGCCTTGTTCGCCGTCACGACGTGCTTGCCGTTCGCGATCGCGCGCAGCACGAGCTCGCGCGCGATGCCCGTGCCGCCGATCATCTCGGCGATGATCGAAATCGACGGATCGTCGACGACCGCGTTGAAATCGTCGGTGATCTGCGCGGCGCCGACGTTACCGCCGAGCGCGGCCTGCGCCTTGGCCGGGTTGCGCACCGCGATGCGCGCGACCTCGATGCCGCGCCCCGCGCGTCGCTTGATTTCTTCCTGGTTGCGGTGCAGCACCGTGAAGGTGCCGCTGCCGACGGTGCCGAAGCCCAACAGGCCAACTTTGATCGGTTCCATGCTGCGTGTGATCGATGAGTAAGAGTGAATGAATGCCGGGGACGATGTCCGCTCAGACCGAATGGCGCTTGCGGTAGCCGTCGAGGAAGCGCGCGATCCGGTTGATCGAATCGGTCAGGTCGTCGAGGTTCGGCAGGAAGACCACGCGGAAGTGATCCGGCGCCGCCCAGTTGAAGCCCGTACCCTGCACGAGCAGCACGCGTTCCTCGAGCAACAGGTCGAGGATGAACTGCTGGTCGTTCTGGATCGGATAGAGCTTCGGATCGAGGCGCGGGAACATGTACAGCGCGGCCTGCGGCTTCACGCAGGTCACGCCCGGAATTGACGTGAGCATGTCATACGCCAGCTCGCGCTGCTTGTACAGGCGCCCGCTCGGCACGATCAGCTCGTTGATGCTCTGGTAGCCGCCGAGCGCGGTCTGGATCGCGAACTGGCCGGGCACGTTCGCGCACAGGCGCATCGACGACAGGATCCCGAGCCCTTCCAGGTAATCCTTCGCGCGCCGGCGGTTGTCGCCGCCGAGGCCCGACACGGCCATCCAGCCCGCGCGGTAGCCGCACGAGCGATAGCTCTTCGACAGGCTGTTGAACGTGACGGTGATCACGTCTTCCGACAGCGAGCCCAGCGCCGTGTGCTCGAGCCCGTCGTAGATGATCTTGTCGTAGACCTCGTCGGCAAACACGATCAGCCCGTGCTGGCGCGCGATCTCGAGCAGATCGCGCAGCAATTCGTCGGAATAAAGCGCGCCGGTCGGGTTGTTCGGGTTGATCACGACGATCGCCTTGGTGTTCGGCGTGATCTTGCGGCGGATGTCGTCGAGGTCGGGCATCCACGCGTTCTGCTCGTCGCACACGTAATGCACGGGCGTGCCGCCCGACAGGCTCACGGCGGCCGTCCACAGCGGGTAGTCGGGCGCCGGCAGCAGCACTTCGTCGCCGTCGTTCAGGAGCGCCTGGGTCGCCATCACGATCAGCTCGGACGCGCCGTTGCCGATGTAGATGTCGTCGAGGCCGACGCCGACGACGCCCTTTTGCTGCGTGTAGTGCATCACGGCCTTGCGGGCCGAGAACACGCCCTTCGAATCCGAATAGCCGGACGACGCCGGCAGGTTGCGGATCATGTCCTGGATGATTTCGTCCGGCGCGTCGAAACCGAACGGCGCGAGGTTGCCAATGTTCAGCTTGATGATGCGGTGGCCTTCTTCCTCGAGGCGCTTCGCGTGCTCGAGCACCGGGCCACGGATGTCGTAGCAGACGTTGAGCAGCTTGTTCGACTTCTGAATCGGTTTCACGACGACACGGTTCCTGGGTTGGCCTTGCGGCCGGGGGACGGGATCAAAACTGGAGAGCGGCCGGTCTGTGCGCGCTGTCTAGACTGGGGAAAATGCGGGCGGTCGGACGCGGCTTGTGGCGACGCACGATGCAACTGGCGCCCGGGGGCAACCAAAAAGTTATAATTTAGCGGATTTTGGCCGACTTTCGCAATGCACCATGGCCGCTCCGGGCCCGCGCCGTCAGGCGTCCCGCGCGCGGCGGTCGCGAAACCGGCCGCCCGGGCCCGTGCGGCCCTTGCCAGACAATCCCTCCACGGAACCGCGGAATACCGATTTGAAACTGCACCAGGACGCGAGCGGCGCGCTCAACACCGTCACCGGCTACGGCCCCGATTATGTCGACGTCAACCTCCAACGCCACGAAGGAAGCGTCATCGTGCTGCCCGGCGCACCGGTGCGGGACTGGCCCGTGTCGTCGTTCGACGCGCTCGCGCCCGAGCATTTCGCGATGCTGCTCGACCCGGCACCCGAACTCGTGATCTTCGGCAGCGGCGCGCGGCTGCGCTTCCCACACCCGCGCCTCGTGGCCATGCTCACGGCCAAGCGCATCGGCGTCGAGACGATGGATTTCCAGGCTGCCTGCCGTACCTACAACATCCTGATGGCCGAGGGCCGCAAGGTCGCCGCCGCGCTCTTAATTGAACGTTAATCACCGTTGCGGTAAAACTCGGGCCGGCACACCGGGTCGATCCCCGGATCGTCCTCCGGGTCGATGACCGGCACGCCGGCCGCCCCCGGCGCAACCCGCCGGCGGCTCTTACAACAACCAACAGGCTGAAAATCCATGAACGATACGCCGCCGAGGCTACCGCTCAATCGCATCACGCTCGTCCTCCTGCTCGTCGCACTCGCGATCGTCTGGTTCGCGCCGCTCGGGCTGCGCCACCTGATCCCGAGCGACGAAGGCCGCTACGCCGAAATGGCGCGGGAAATGTTCGTCACCGGCGACTGGATCACACCGCGCTACAACGGCTACAAGTACTTCGAGAAGCCGCCGCTGCAGACCTGGCTGAACGCGCTGACGTTCGCGTGGTTCGGCATTGGCGAATGGCAGGCGCGCCTCTACACGGGCCTCGCCAGCTTCGCCGGCGTGCTGCTGGTCGGCTTCACGGGCGCGCGCCTGTTCAACCCGCTGTCCGGCTTCCTCGCGGCCGTCGTGCTCGCGTGCTCGCCGTACTGGAACCTGATGGGCCACTTCAACGCGCTCGACATGGGGCTCGCGTTCTGGATGACGCTGTCGCTCTGCTCGCTGCTGCTCGCGCAGCGGCCCGGGCTGCAGGCGGGCGCGGCGCGCGGCTGGATGTGGGCGTGCTGGGGCGCGATGGCGTTCGCCGTGCTGTCCAAGGGCCTCGTCGGCCTGATCCTGCCCGGCGCCGTGCTGGTGCTCTATACGCTGATCGCCCGCGACTGGGCGCTGTGGAAGCGGCTGTACCTGGTCAGCGGCCTCGTGATCTTCTTCGCGATCGTCACGCCGTGGTTCGTGCTCGTCCAGCAGCGCAACCCCGAGTTCTTCAACTTCTTCTTCATCGTCCAGCAGTTCCGCCGGTATCTGACCCCGGAACAGAACCGCCCGGGCCCGCTCTACTATTTCGTGCCGGTGCTGCTGGTCGGCTTCCTGCCGTGGCTGTCCGTCGCATGGCAGAGCATCCGCCATGCACTGCGCATGCCGCGCCAGCCGAACGGTTTCTCTCCGATGCTCGTGCTGCTGATCTGGAGCGCGTTCATCTTCCTGTTCTTCAGCGCATCGCATTCGAAGCTGATCTCTTACGTGCTGCCGGTCGCGCCAGCGCTCGCGCTGATGATCGGCGCGTACCTGCCGCTGATGAGCGCCGACCGGTTCCGCCGTCACCTGCTCGGCTACCTCGTATTCTTAGTCGTCGCGGCGTTCGGGATCATCTTCCTCGCGTATCAGGGCGACGCCCGCACGCCGAACGCGCTGTACCGCGCGTTCCAGCTATGGCTGTACGCGGGCCTCGCGGTCGCGGGTGCGCTGACGCTCGCGGCCGCATGGCTGAACCGTCGCGTGGGTGTCGCGGCCGCGATCACCGCGTTCGGCGCCGCGTGGCTCGCGTTCGGCACGATCGGCGGCACCGGTCACGATGAATTCGGCCGCTACAGCTCGGGCGCGCTGCTCGCGCCCGCCGTGCGCGCCGAACTGGCGAAGCTGCCGCCCGACACACCGTTCTATTCGATCGAGATGCTCGATCACACGTTCCCGTTCTATATGGGCCACACGACGATCATGGTCCAGCGCCAGGACGAACTCGCATTCGGGATCTCGGTCGAGCCGAACAAATGGATCCCGACCGTCGACCAATGGATCGAACGCTGGAAGCAGGACACCCATGCGCTCGCGATCATGCCGCCCGGCCAGTACGACACGCTGGTCAAGCAAGGCGTGGCGATGCGCGTGATCGCGCGCGACAACCGCCGCGTGATCGTCGAGAAACCGCAATCGTAAGGACGCCCGCCGCATGAATCCCGTTTCGTTCGTCTGCATCATCACCGGCGTGATGCTCAACGCCTGTGCGCAACTCCTGCTGAAAGCCGGTGTCAACGCCGTTGGACACTTCGAATTCAGCCGTGCGAACATCATCCCGGTCGGCCTGAAGATCGCGACCCAGCTGCCGATCATCGGCGGCCTCGGCTGCTACGTGCTGAGCGTGGTCGTCTGGATTCTCGGGCTGTCGCGAGTCGACGTATCGATCGCGTACCCGATGTTGTCGCTCGGCTACGTGGTCAACGCATTTGCCGCCTGGTACCTGTTCGGCGAGGTGCTGTCGGTCCAGCGGCTCGTCGGCATCGGCATCATCCTGATCGGCGTGCTCGTGCTCGCGCGCAGTTGAGCGCGCCCGGCCCGACGGCATTAAGCGTCCGCCTACAAAAAATCACGGTACGAATCCGGCAACCGGTGTTTAATGCCGGTTTCGGGCCGGATCGCCCGACCCCTTTATTACCAGCCATTACAGGCCACAAGCGTTCATGAGCCAGACTACCGCTCCGTTCCTGCCGTTCACCCGCCCCGAGATCGACGAGGAAACCATCCAGGGCGTCGTCGAAGTGCTGCGCTCGGGCTGGATCACCACCGGCCCGCAAAGCCAGAAATTCGAGGCAGCGCTGTCCGAGTACTGCGGTGGCCGTCCGGTCCGCGCGTTCAATTCGGGCACCTGCACGCTCGAGATCGGCCTGCGCATCGCGGGCGTCGGCCCCGGCGACGAGGTGATCACGACGCCGGCGTCGTGGGTGTCGACCAGCAACGTGATCCTCGAGACGGGCGCGACGCCCGTATTCGCCGACATCGACCCGGTCACGCGCAACATCGACCTCGACAAGCTCGAGCAGGCGATCACGCCGCGCACGAAAGCGATCATCCCGGTCTACCTGGCCGGCCTGCCGGTCGACATGGACCGCCTGTACGCAATCGCGCGCGCGCACAACCTGCGCGTGATCGAGGACGCCGCGCAGGCGCTCGGCTCGACCTGGAAAGGCAAGCGCATCGGCGCGATCGGCGACATCGTGTCGTTCAGCTTCCACGCGAACAAGAACCTGACGACGATCGAAGGCGGTGCGCTCGTGCTGAACAACGAGGACGAGGCGACGCTCGCGCAGAAGTACCGGCTGCAAGGCATCACGCGCACCGGCTTCGACGGGATGGACTGCGACGTGCTCGGCGGCAAGTACAACCTGACCGACGTCGCCGCGCGCGTCGGCCTCGGCCAGCTGCCGCACCTCGAGCGCTTCACCGCGCAGCGCCGCGCTCTCGTGCGCGCGTACTTCGCCGCGCTCGACGGCGGCCCGGCCGTGAAGCTCGGGCTCGGGCTGCCCGTCGCCGATTTCGAGAACAGCAACTGGCACATGTTCCAGGTCACGCTGCCGCTCGACCGGCTGTCGATCTCGCGCGCCGATTTCATGGCGCAGATGAAGGAACGCGGGATCGGCACCGGCGTCCACTACCCGGCCATCCATCTTTTCACGCTGTATCGTGCACGCGGCTTCAAGGAGGGCATGTTCCCCCACGCCGAACGATACGGCGCATCGACCGTCACGCTGCCGCTCTTCACGCAGATGACGGAAGACGACGTGCGTCGCGTGGCCGACGCCGTCAACCAGATTTGCGAACAATACGGAAAATAAGCGTACATGAATCACCTTGAAGCACGCGCCGGGCATCCGGGCGCCGCGAACCCGGAGGTATCGGTCATCATCCCCGTGTACAACGAGGAAGACGGCCTGGCCGCGCTGTTCGCGCGCCTGTACCCGGCACTCGACGCACTCGGCACGTCGTACGAAGTGATCCTGATCAACGACGGCAGCCGCGACCGCTCGGCCGCGATGCTGGCGGACCAGTTCCACGTGCGCCCCGACACGACGCGCGTCGTGCTGCTCAACGGCAACTACGGCCAGCACATGGCGATCCTCGCCGGCTTCGCGCAGTCGCGCGGCGATATCGTCATCACGCTCGACGCCGACCTGCAGAACCCGCCCGAGGAAATCGGCAAGCTCATCGCGAAGATGCACGAGGGCTACGACTACGTCGGTTCGATCCGCAAGCAGCGTCAGGACAGCCTGTGGCGACGCAAGGCATCACAGATGATGAACCGGCTGCGCGAGCGCATCACGCGGATCAAGATGACCGACCAGGGCTGCATGCTGCGCGCGTACAGCCGCCGCATCATCGACACGATCAACGTGTGCGGCGAAGTCAACACGTTCATCCCCGCGCTGGCCTATACCTTCGCGCAGAACCCGACCGAAATCGAGGTCGCGCACGAAGAACGCTTCGCGGGCGAGTCGAAATACTCGCTGTACAGCCTGATCCGGCTGAACTTCGACCTCGTGACGGGCTTCTCGGTCGTGCCGCTGCAGTGGCTGTCGTTCATCGGCGTGATCCTGTCGCTCGGCTCCGCCGCGCTGTTCGTGCTGCTGCTCGTGCGCCGTTTCATCGTCGGCGCGGAAGTGCAAGGCGTGTTCACGCTGTTCGCGATCACGTTCTTCCTGCTCGGCGTGATTATCTTCGCGCTCGGCCTGCTCGGCGAATACGTCGGCCGCATCTACCAGCAAGTGCGTGCACGGCCACGCTACCTGATCCAGGCCGTGCTCGAACAGCATGACGGCATGCCGGCGGTGCCGGTCGGCACGAACCGCACGGGGGTGTCGCAATGAAGCCGCGCGCCGTCGTCTTCGCCTATCACAACGTCGGCGTGCGGTGCCTGCAGGTGCTGCTCGCGCGCGGCGTCGACGTCGCGCTCGTCGTCACGCACGAGGACAACCCGAACGAGAACATCTGGTTCGGCAGCGTCGCATCCGTCGCCGCCGAGCACGGGATCCCGGTCGTCACGCCGGCCGACCCCGCCGATCCGGCACTGCGCCGCGCGGTAGCCGACGCGCAGCCGGACTTCGTCTTCTCGTTCTACTACCGCCACATGCTGCCGGTGGATCTGCTCGCGATCGCGCCACGCGGCGCGTACAACATGCACGGTTCGCTGCTGCCGAAATACCGGGGTCGGGTACCGACGAACTGGGCCGTGCTGAACGGTGAAACGGAAACCGGTGCGACGCTGCACGAGATGGCCGCGAAGCCCGACGCCGGCGCGATCATCGGCCAGACCGCGGTGCCGATCCTGCCGGACGACACGGCCACGCAGGTATTCGACAAGGTCACGGTGGCCGCCGAGCAGACGCTCTGGCGCGTGCTGCCCGCGCTGCTCGCGGGCGATGCGCCACATCTGCCGAACGATCTCGCGAACGGCAGCTACTTCGGCGGACGCAAGCCGGAGGACGGCCGCGTCGACTGGTCGAAGCCGGCCGCGCAGGTCTACAACCTGGTTCGCGCGGTCGCGCCCCCGTATCCGGGCGCGTTCACCGACGTCGGCGGCACGCGGTTCGTGATCGCCCGCGCGCGCCTCGCGGCGCCCGGCAGCGCGGTCGCCGCGGCCGCGGCGGATTTGCCGCCCGGCCTGCACGTAAGCGATAATGCGCTATTCGGCGTCTGCGGCGACAGCCGCGCCCTATCCATTCTCGAGCTGTGGCAGCAGCGCGACGATAGCGAAACCGTCGTGACGCCCGCGGAATTCGCGCAGTTCATTCATTCTTCCCGTCATTCATGAAAGCAAAAAAAGTCCTGATCCTGGGTGTGAACGGCTTCATCGGCCATCACCTGTCGAAGCGCATTCTTGAAACCACCGATTGGGAAGTGTTCGGCATGGACATGCAGACCGATCGGCTGGGCGACCTCGTCAACCACGAGCGGATGCACTTCTTCGAAGGCGACATCACGATCAACAAGGAGTGGGTCGAGTATCACGTGAAGAAGTGCGACGTGATCCTGCCGCTCGTGGCGATCGCGACGCCCGCGACCTACGTCCAGCAGCCGCTGCGCGTGTTCGAGCTCGACTTCGAGGCAAACTTGCCGATCGTGCGTTCGGCCGTCAAGTACGGCAAGCACCTCGTGTTCCCGTCGACCTCCGAGGTCTACGGCATGTGCTCGGACGAGCAGTTCGACCCGGATGCATCGGCGCTCACCTACGGCCCGATCAACAAGCCGCGCTGGATCTACGCCTGCTCGAAGCAGCTGATGGACCGCGTGATCTGGGGCTACGGAATGGAAGGCCTGAACTTCACGCTGTTCCGTCCGTTCAACTGGATCGGCCCGGGCCTCGACTCGATCTACACGCCGAAGGAAGGCAGCTCGCGCGTCGTCACGCAGTTCCTCGGCCACATCGTGCGCGGCGAGAACATCAGCCTCGTGGACGGCGGCTCGCAGAAGCGCGCGTTCACCGATATCGACGACGGCATCAGCGCGCTGATGAAGATCATCGAGAACAAGAACGGCATCGCGTCGGGCAAGATCTACAACATCGGCAATCCGGAGAACAACTTCTCGGTTCGCGAGCTCGCGCACAAGATGCTCGAACTGGCCGCCGAATACCCGGAATACGCCGGCTCCGCGAAGCAGGTGCAGCTCGTCGAAACGACGTCGGGCGCCTATTACGGCAACGGCTACCAGGACGTGCAGAACCGCGTGCCGAAGATCGACAACACGATGCAGGAGCTCGCATGGGCGCCGCAATCGACGTTCGACGATGCGCTGCGCAAGATCTTCGAAGCGTATCGCGGCCATGTCGCCGACGCGCGCGCGCTGGTCGAGCAGCAGAACTGACGGGACGCTCGCTTGGCTCGTATCGTCCTCAAGATCGACGTCGACACGCTGCGCGGCACGCGCGAAGGCGTGCCGAACCTCGCGCGCATCTTCGACCGCTTCAGTGCGCGCGCGACCTTCCTCTTCAGCCTCGGGCCCGATCACACGGGCTGGGCGCTGCGGCGCGTGTTCCGCCCCGGCTTCCTGAAGAAGGTGTCGCGCACGTCGGTGGTCGAGCATTACGGCGTGAAGCAGCTGATGTACGGCGTGCTGCTGCCGGGCCCCGACATCGGCCGCCGCGCGATCGCGGACATGCGCGCGATCCACGAGGCCGGCTTCGAATGCGGGATCCACACGTGGGATCACGTGTACTGGCAGGACAACGTGCGCGTGCGCGATCGCGACTGGACCGCGCGTGAAATGCAGAAGAGCCACGCGCGCTTCGTCGACGTCTTCGGCGCGCCGCCCGTCACGCACGGCGCGGCCGGCTGGCAGATGAACGACGCGGCGTTCGAGCAGATCGACGCATGGGGGATGCGCTACGCATCGGACGGTCGCGGCCATTCGCCGTACCTTCCCGTCGTCGGCGGCCGCACGCTGTCGCACGTGCAGATGCCGACCACGCTGCCGACGCTCGACGAAGTGCTCGGCATCGACGGCATCGACACGCACAACGTCGCCGCGCATATCCTGAAGTTCACGGAGACCAATCCGCACGACCAGGTGTTCACGCTGCATGCGGAACTGGAAGGCCAGAAGCTCGCGCCGGTGTTCGAGCAGTTGCTCGCGGGGTGGCGCGCACAGGGCCATACGTTTGCGACGATGGGCGACTACCACGCGACGCTGGACCGCGACTCGCTGCCATCGTACCCTGTCACGTGGGGTGAGATTCCCGGCCGCTCCGGCGAACTGATCGTCCAGCCCGACTGAGTTCGCGCGCGCCGGCGCCCCGCCGGCCCTGCCCTCGCGGCGTGCCGCCGCGACGTCCCGCCGTACCGCGCCGCCCGAGCGGCGCCTTTCCATAACAACAGGAGAAACACGTGTCCGTCGAAGTTGACCGCCAAGTTCCCGATTTCACCGCACCGGCTACGGGCGGCGACATTTCGCTGTCCGACCTGAAGGGCAAGAAGCTCGTCTTGTATTTCTATCCGAAAGACAACACGCCGGGCTGCACGACCGAAGGCCTGCAGTTCCGCGATCTCTATCCGAAGTTCAAGAAGGCGGGCGCCGAAGTCATCGGCGTGTCGCGCGACAGCCTGCGCTCTCATGACAACTTCAAGGCAAAGCTCGAACTGCCGTTCCCGTTGATCTCCGATGCCGACGAAGCGCTGTGCACGCTGTTCGATGTCATCAAGATGAAGAAAATGTATGGCAAGGAAGTGCGCGGAATCGAGCGTTCGACGTTCCTGATCGACGCCGACGGCGTGCTTCGCCAGGCATGGCGCGGCATCAAGGTGCCCGGTCACGTGGACGACGTGCTAAGGGCTGTACAAGCGCTTTGAGCCGCGTTATATTGGGCCGCAATGAATGCCAGTTCGCCCCATATTTCTCGTAGCTGCACCGGTGCCCGATGCGATGCTTCCCGGCACCTGACGCGCATTACGACGGTATCAGCCGAGCCGCATGTCCCTGTCGACGGGGCAGCGGCTTTTTTTATGGACTGCGCGCCGGCCCTCGGTCCGGCCCTCACCCCGTCAAGGAGCTGATCGACACTTAGGCGAACCGGCTAGACGAAATTCCTGTGCGCCACCGCGCGCAAACTGCATGCGTGTACGTCACGCAGGATGCGATCAGCGGCGCACTTCATGCGACACGATTCCTCCCGAGGGACACCATGCCTTTGCCTACCCCCCCCAGCAAGCTCGGCAGCCTGCTGCCGCCCGACGAATACAAGGCGAAAGCGCGACCCGCGAAAGCCGCGAAGAAATCCGCCGAAGGGGACGCATCCACTGCCGGTGACTATGGCCCGGCCAGCGTGGCCCAACCGATGACCGAAGCCGCGAACACGGCCGCGCCGCTGCGCGCCGTCGCGTCGTCGGCGCAAGAATCCGCGAGCACACCTGCACGCGGCCGCAGGACCAAACAGACCGCGGCGCTGCTGCAGCCGATCCAGGCGCCGGTCGAAGCAGCACCCGCCGCGCCGGTCGAGGCACGCCATGACAAGCCCGCCGCCGCGAAACCGGCCGCGGCGCCCGCACGCGATGCCGGCGCGGCGACGAAGTCGCGCAACCGCAAGGCCGCCGAAGCCGAACTGCAGAAGCTGTTCGTGCTCGACACCAACGTGCTGATGCACGATCCGAGCAGCCTCTTCCGCTTCGAGGAACACGACGTCTATCTGCCGATGATGACGCTCGAGGAACTCGACAACCACAAGAAGGGGATGTCGGAAGTCGCGCGCAACGCACGCCAGGTGAGCCGCACGCTCGACGCACTGGTCGCCGACGCGGGCCCGATCACGAACGGCATTCCGCTGTCGCGCCTCGGCAGCCGCGAGGCGCTCGGCCGCCTGTACTTCCAGACGACGCTCACCAACATTCCGCCCGTCGAAGGCCTGCCTGCAGGCAAGGCCGACAACCAGATCCTCGGCGTCGTGCGCGCGCTGCAGCGCGACCGGCCGGACCGCCAGGTCGTGCTGGTGTCGAAAGACATCAACATGCGGATCAAGGCGCATGCGCTCGGCCTGCCCGCGGAAGACTACTTCAACGACCAGGTGCTCGAGGACTCGGATCTCCTGTACAACGGCGTGCGTGAGCTGCCGCAGGATTTCTGGACCAGGCATGCGAAGGGCATGGAGAGCTGGCAGGACACGAAGACGGGCACCACGTACTACCGCGTGACGGGCCCGCTCGTCGCGTCGATGCTCGTCAACGAGTTCGTCTATCTCGAACCGCAGAACGGCGAACCGACGTTCCATGCGATCGTCCGTGAGCTGAACGGGAAGACGGCGCTGCTGCAGACGCTGCGCGACTACAGCCACCACAAGAACAACGTGTGGGGCATCACCGCGCGCAACCGCGAGCAGAACTTCGCGCTGAACCTGCTGATGAACCCCGAGATCGACTTCGTCACGCTGCTCGGCCAGGCCGGCACCGGCAAGACGCTCGTCGCGCTCGCGGCCGGCCTCGCGCAGGTGCTCGACGACAAGCGCTACAACGAGATCATCGTGACGCGCGCGACCGTCCCCGTTGGCGAGGACATCGGTTTCCTGCCCGGCACCGAGGAAGAGAAGATGCAGCCGTGGATGGGCGCATTCGACGACAACCTCGAAGTGCTGCAGAAGACCGACGACGCAGCCGGCGAATGGGGCCGCGCGGCGACGCAGGAACTGATCCGTTCGCGCCTGAAGGTGAAGAGCATGAACTTCATGCGCGGCCGCACGTTCGTCGACAAGTACCTGATCATCGACGAAGCGCAGAACCTCACGCCGAAACAGATGAAGACGCTCGTCACGCGCGCAGGCCCCGGCACGAAGATCGTGTGCCTCGGCAACATCGCACAGATCGACACGCCTTACCTGACCGAAGGCAGCTCGGGCCTGACCTACGTCGTCGACCGCTTCAAGGGTTGGGGGCACAGCGGCCACGTGACGCTCGCGCGCGGCGAACGCTCGCGGCTCGCCGACTACGCGTCGGACATCCTGTAACGCGCGACCGGCTGCCCGCCGGCCGTCGACGCCATGCGGCGCTCCGTTTCCGGAGCGCCGTTTTTATTTTTGGGGTCGGAAACGTCGGTCATGATTCGTTACGCAACGGCCTCACTTACGCGCGAAACTTCAAGTAAATTCTCAGGAATGGTTGCCTAAGCCCCGCCGGAACGTCTACCATCGGGTCTGTCTGTTGTCATACGATTGGCGAGCGCCCTGCGCTCGTCCGCCATGTCATGCTTCGAATCTGGGTTCCCGTCGCCGTCGTTTCACTGCTCGCGGCCTGCTCCAGCGTGCCGCAGCAGTCGGCTTCGCGCACCTCGGGCATGAAGATCACGACGCCGCGCGCGTTCCCGGCGCCTGCCAATTTCCCGAAATTCGTCGATCACAGCGTCGGCCAGGAAGAGATCTCGATCCAGGCGATGAGCCTCGTCGGCGTGCCGTACCGCTGGGGCGGCAACACGCCGACGAGCGGCTTCGACTGCAGCGGGCTCGTGCGCTACGTGATCGGCCGCGCGGCCGACGTGAACCTGCCGCGCACGACCGCCGACATGAGCAGCCGCGGCGTGTCGATCGACCCCGACCAGGTCGCGCCGGGCGACCTGATCTTCTTCAATACGACCGGACGCCCGCATTCGCACGTCGGCATCTACGTCGGCAAGCTGCGCTTTGTCAACGCGCCGTCGACCGGCGGCACCGTGCGGCTCGACTACCTGACGAACCCGTACTGGGCCAAGCGCTTCGACGGCATTCGCCGTGTCGCGCCGCCGCGCGGTACGCCAGCACCGTTCGATGCGCCAACCTACGAGGCACGGCGCGATGCGCCGACGGCCGCACCGGCTCCGGTCGTCGCAGCCGCCGCGCCGCGGCAGCCGGCCTACGCTTCGTCACAAGCCGGCGCAACACCGTCGCCGGCTCCGGTCATGCTGGCGGCACCGGTCGTATCGACCGCAGCGGTCGCCCCGGCAGCCGCCCCGTCCGTCGACCCTTACGAACCGCCGCCGCCGCGCATGCCGGCAGCCCAGCAGCAGGCGGCATCCGCGAATGGCGACATGACCGCGATGACGGCGAACGCAGTCCCGACGGAGACCGGCACACAGATTCCGACGACGGCACTGACGGCCGCCCAGGCTGCCGCGTTCGATACGGAGCCCCCGCCTGCGGCCGCCGCGCCGTCGCCGCGCGACATCGAGCCCGTGCAGGTGCTGCGTGCGTCGACGCAATCCGCGCCGCGCGGCCCGCGCACCGGCACCGCGGACGATCCGATCGCCCGCTTCGCGAACGGCAGTTACTGACCCGCCCCATCCCGGCAGCAATCCCGCCAGTCCCGCCCCTTTCCCGACCACCAAAGAAAATGCGCCGCAACCTTTCGGTTTGCGGCGCATGTCGCGTCGTCCGGCAGCGTCGGAATCAGAAGATCTGATGCCCGATCCACCATCCGCCCGCGGCGATCAGCGCAGACGCCGGAATCGTCAGCACCCAGGCCCACACGATGTTGCCGGCAACGCCCCAACGCACGGCCGACAGCTTCTGCGTCGCGCCGACGCCGACAATCGCACCGGTAATCGTGTGCGTGGTCGACACCGGAATGCCGAGGAACGACGCGATGAACAGCGTGATCGCCCCGCCGCTTTCGGCACAGAAACCGCCGACCGGCTTGAGCTTCGTGATCTTCTGGCCCATCGTGCGGACGATTCGCCAGCCGCCGAACAGCGTGCCGAGGCCCATCGACAGGTAGCACGCGCCGATCACCCACGCGGGCGGTGCATCGGAGGTCGCCGACGCATAGCCCGACGCGATCAGCAGCATCCAGATGATGCCGATCGTCTTCTGCGCGTCGTTGCCGCCGTGGCCCAGGCTGTACAGACCGGCCGACAGCAGCTGGAGCCGGCGGAAGCGCCGGTCGACCTTGCTGGGTGCGGTACGGAAGTACAGCCACGACACGCCGAGCATGAACAGCGAACCGAGGATGAAGCCGAGCAGCGGCGAGATGAAGATGAACGCGACGGTCTTCATCAGGCCGTCGATGTTCAGCGAGCTCCAGCCCGACTTCGCGAGCGCCGAGCCGACGAGGCCGCCGATCAGCGCGTGCGACGAGCTCGACGGAATCCCGTAATACCACGTGATCACGTTCCAGCCGATCGCACCGACCAGCGCACCGAACACGACATAGTGGTCGACGATCTCGGGGTCGATCGTGCCTTTACCGACCGTCTGCGCAACTTTCAGGTGGAAGATGAAATACGCGATGACGTTGAACGCGGCTGCGAACACCACGGCTTGCTGGGGTTTCAGCACCCCGGTCGACACGACGGTGGCGATCGAGTTCGCCGCGTCGTGGAAGCCGTTCATGAAGTCGAATACGAGCGCGACGAGTACGAGCGTCGCGACCATCCATAGGGCGAGTTGTATCGAATGCATCGTGGTCCGCTCAGGCGTTTTCCAACACGATGCCTTCGATGATGTTCGCGACGTCCTCGCACTTGTCGGTGATCTCCTCGAGCAACTCGTAGATCGCCTTCAGCTTGATGAGCGTCTTCACGTCGTCTTCCTCGCGGAACAGCTTCGACATCGCCGCGCGCAGCACGCGATCGGCTTCCGACTCCCAGCGGTCGATCTCCTCGCACTGCTTGAGGATCTGCGCCGACTGCTTCATGTCCGACAGCAATCCGACGGCCTGCTGCACGTGCTGGGCCGACTGCGTGACGATGTGCGCGAGCTGGCTCGCCTCGGACGTGACGGACTGCACGTCGTACAGCGACACGGCCGTGGCGACGTCTTCCATCAGGTCGAGGATGTCGTCCATCGTCGTGATCAGCTTGTGGATCTCGTCGCGATCGAGCGGCGTGATGAAGGTCTTGTGCAGCAGATCGATCGCTTCATGCGTCAGCTTGTCAGCGGCCTTCTCGGCGGTCTGCACGTTTTGCTTGTGAATCTCGGCGTCGGCGAGATTGTCGATCAGCAGTTCGAGCTCGCGGCCACCGGAAACGATGTGCTTCGCGTGCGCGTTGAAGAGTTCAAAGAACTTGCCCTCGGTGGGCATGAATCGACCGAACATGGGATTCCTGAGAGATTGTCAAACGACTGTCACGAAAACGGGCGATATTGTACCGTTTTCGGTTGCGACGCGACGCGCGCATCTGCGCGCGCCGGGATTGGATACAACGCTTGGTGAAATAACGGTTTACATCTGGCGAAGAAGTGTTACTCGCCGTAGAAGGTCTGGGCCCCCGCAAAGTTGTCGAACTTCGTGTATTGACCCAGGAACGTGAGCCGAACGGGCCCGATCGGACCGTTACGCTGCTTGCCGATGATGATTTCGGCCGTGCCCTTGTCCGGGCTGTCCGGGTTGTAGACCTCGTCACGATAGATGAACAGGATCACGTCCGCGTCCTGTTCGATTGCGCCCGATTCACGCAAATCGGACATCACCGGACGCTTGTTCGGACGCTGCTCCAGCCCGCGGTTCAGCTGCGACAGCGCGATCACCGGCACGTCCAGTTCCTTGGCCAGACTCTTCAGCGATCGTGAGATTTCCGAGATTTCGGTCGCGCGGTTCTCGCCCTGCGACGAGCCCGACATCAGCTGCAGGTAGTCGACGATGATCAGGCCGAGCTTGCCGCACTGGCGGGCCAGACGCCGCGCGCGCGAGCGCAATTCCATCGGGTTCAGGCCGCCTGTCTCGTCGATGAAGAGCTGCGCCTCGCTCATCTTCTGCACCGCGTGCGTCAGCTTCGGCCAGTCCTCGTCGGTCAACCGGCCGGTACGCATCCGGTGCTGGTCGAGCCGGCCGATCGAGCCGAGCATACGCATCACGAGCTGGGTGCCCGGCATTTCCATCGAAAACACCGCCACCGGCAGCCCGTACTCGACCGCAACGTATTCGCCGATGTTCATCGAAAATGCGGTCTTACCCATCGACGGCCGACCCGCGACGATGATCAGTTCGCCGCCATGCATCCCGGACGTCATCCGGTCGAGATCGACGAAGCCCGTCGGCGTGCCCGTGACGTCGCTCGGGTTCGCGGTGTGATACAGCGTGTCGATGCGCTCGACGACCTGCGTGAGCAGCGGACCGATCTCGAGGAAGCCCTGGTTGCCGCGCGCGCCTTCTTCGGCGATCGAGAACACCTTCGACTCGGCCTCGTCGAGCAGCTGGCGAACTTCCTTGCCCTGCGGATTGAACGCGTCGGCCGAGATTTCGTCGGCGACCGACACGAGCCGGCGCAGCACCGCACGGTCACGCACGATTTCCGCGTAGCGGCGGATGTTCGCGGCGCTCGGCGTATTCTGCGCGAGTGCGTTCAGGTAGGCGAGGCCGCCGACGTCGTCGGCCTTGCCGGACGTGGTCAGCGCTTCGTACACGGTCACGACGTCGGCCGGGCGCGTCGACGCGATCAACCGGCCGATGTGCTCGTAGATGATCCGATGGTCGTAGCGATAGAAGTCGCCCTGCGACAGGAAGTCGGCAATCCGGTCCCATGCCGCGTTGTCGAGCAACAGGCCGCCAAGCACCGACTGCTCGGCTTCGACCGAATGTGGCGGGACTTTCAGCGATTCGATTTGAGGATCTTGCGGCGCGTTCATGGGTTGGGATTATCGCGAATTGATCGCGGCAGCGCTACCGCTCCGGGGATCGGGCAATAAAAAAGGCAGGCCCCGGTTGCCCGGGCGCCTGCCCTTGTCCGGTCGACGGAAGCCGCCCGGAAAGCCTGCGTACGCTTACGCGTGGTCGCCGATCACGTTGATCGTGACGTCGACGATGACGTCCGTGTGCAGCGCGATCTGAACGACGTGCTCGCCGATCATCTTCAGCGGGCCTTCCGGCATGCGAACTTGCAGCTTCTCGACTTCGAAACCTGCCTTCTTCAGCAGTTCCGCGACGTCGCCGTTCGTGACCGAGCCGAACAGACGGCCGTCAACGCCCGACTTCTGCGTGATTTCGAACGACTGGCCGTTCAGCTTCTCGCCGACTGCCTGCGATGCCGCCAGCTTTTCAGCGGCGATCTTTTCGAGTTCAGCGCGGCGAACTTCGAATTCGGCGATCGCTTCCTTCGTTGCACGGCGAGCCTTGCGGTTCGGGATCAGGAAGTTGCGAGCGTAACCGTCCTTGACCTTGACGATATCGCCGAGGTTGCCCAGATTGGCGACTTTTTCCAACAGAATGATTTGCATTCGAATTCTCCTTATTGCGTCGCCTGATTACGCCTTGTGCTGATCGGTGTACGGCAGCAGCGCGAGGAAACGCGCACGCTTGATTGCCGTGTCCAGCTGACGCTGATAGTGCGCCTTCGTACCCGTCAGACGAGCCGGCGTGATCTTGCCGTTTTCGCCGATGAAGTCCTTCAGCGTTTCCGTGTCCTTGTAGTCGATCTGCTCGACGCCGGCAGCCGTGAAACGGCAGAACTTCTTGCGCTTGAAGAGCGGGTTTTGTTGCTGACGACGCTTGTCGAATTTCTTACCAGTCGGGCGGGCCATGATTTCAGTCCTTTCCTATGTCCTGCAATGCAGTGATGTGAAACACCAAGGTTCTCGCGTTGCGGCTTTTCTTTGCCAGGAAGCCCGTGAACAGCGTCTCGACGCCCATTTCACGGCTTTCCAGCTTGCCGCTCGCCTCACCGGCCGCCACCGCCTCGATCGTCATTTCGACCTGACGGGGAATGCCTGCTTCAACGACTTCCGTGCGGTGATGCAACGTGGCGCTTGCGATCGGAACACCTGCCGGCGTATATCGCACCGGTGCGCGTTCGACGACGCTCGCCGTCAATTGCAACCTGTTCACGTGAGTGACGCGCTCCTTGATGGCTTAATGAGTGACGAACTTAAGCCTGCGCTTCGGTCGGCTGAGCTGCAGCCGCCTTCTTGGCTTCTTCGCGCTGAACTTCCTTCATCATCGGCGACGGGCCGGTCTCGGCCTTCTTCATCTTGACGATGAGGTGACGCAGCACGGCGTCGTTGAACTTGAACGCGTGTTCGAGTTCGTCGAGCGTCGTCTGGTCGCACTCGATGTTCATGCAGACGTAGTGAGCCTTCGCGAGTTTCTCGATCATGTAGGCCAGCTGGCGACGGCCCCAGTCTTCGACACGGTGGATCTGGCCGCCGTGCGTCGTGATCGTGGTCTTGTAACGCTCGATCATCGCGGGCACTTGCTCGCTCTGATCGGGGTGCACGATGAATACGATTTCGTAATGACGCATTACACACTCCTTGTGGATTGAAGCCACCCGGGCGTCTGAACCGGTGTGGCAAGTGAGAAGCCGAAGATTCTAACCCGGATACAGGGAGCATGCAACACCGATCGACGATTTCCGACCGGATTCGGCCATGTTTTCAAAGACTTGAACGGCGCCGACAATTCAAAAGGCTGTCGGCGCGTCAGCTCAGGAATCGGGGACGGAGCGTCGCGCACAGGAAGACGGGCCGGTGGCGCGACCTGCCGTCACTCGCTGCGCGCCCCGCCCAGCTGCGCGTCGAGCGCCGTCCTGAACGCGGCCAGCGCCGACGGCTCGGCGTCCGTCACGGCCCACCACGTCATCCCGGCCGCATCCCAGCGGTCGAGCGCGTAACCCTGCGACACGGTCGCGTACGGCGCACCCTGCCGCCCAACGCCGGCTGGCCACACGTACACGTCGATCACGTGCTGCCGGTACCGGTAGACGAGCACTGCGACGCGGCGCCGCCCGACGTAGTCGAGCCGGCCGCCGGCCAGCGGGAAACCGCTCGCCGACAGGTCCTCGACCGGCGGCGCATAGTCGAGTCGGCCGTTGAACCACGGCTTGACCGTATGCCGGTCGGTCGAGATCACGTCGATGTCCCGCGCCGACAGGCCGGCCCGCACGTGGCTCGCGACCAGTTCGTCGACCGTCTGGCCGGTTTCGGCGTGGCGCGCGGACACCACCATTCCGGCGGCCGCGGCCAGCGCGATCACCAGCGCCACGCCCCAGCCAAGCCCGGGCAGCGCCGGGACACGCGGCCCCGGCCCGACAGGTACCGGGCGAGCCGGCTCGCCGCGCCCGGTCGGCCATGAGAACCAGCGGCGACCGTTCGGTCGAGGTCGCGGCCGCGCCGCTGCGTCAGGCTCCGGTTCCGCGCGGGCTTGCCTGCGCGCCCCCGCGCCACCCGCCGCCGGCAGCCCCGCGAGGATGCTCGCCCGCAGCGCATCCGGCGCGCGATGATAGTCGGCCTGCCCCACGATCCGCCCCAGCGCGACGATTCGTTCGCGTTCGCGGCGGCACGCGTCGCACCCTTCGACATGCCGCTGGATGCGCAATGCATCGGGCGCCGACAGCTCGCGGTCGACGTCTGCGTCCAGCAACGCTCGCGCTTCGTTACAGTCCATCGATCGCCTCCGATGCGGTTCCGCTTGCCGACGCACGTCCCGGCGCGGGTTTGGACGTCGACGCCGGCGCCGCCGTGTCGCCCAGCAGCGCGGCGAGCCTGCGCCGGCCGCGTGCAAGCCGCGACATCACGGTGCCGACGGGCACGTCGGCGATCGCCGCGATCTCGCGGTAACTCAAATCCTCCATCTCGCGCAGTACCAGCACCTCGCGATATTCGGGCGGCAGCTTCGCGAGCGCCGCGTTCACCAGCCGCACGTTTTCGCCGCGCAGCAACTGCGCGAGCGGATCCTCGGTCGCCGACTGCCAGTCGTCGGGCACTTCCGTGTCGTCGAGCGTGTCGGGCAATGCAACCTCGTGCGCGTGGGTGCGGCGGCGCCACTCGGTGTACCAGGTGTGGCGCACGATCGTCAGCAGCCAAGGTCGCGCGTTGTCGCCACGACACGAGTCGACGAAGCGCAGCGCGCGCATGCACGCGTCCTGGACGACGTCGTCCGCGTCGCCCGCATTGCCGCTCAGCCAGCGCGCGAGGTTGTACGCGGCGTCGAGATGCGGCAACACGAGCGCGCGAAACCGCTCGCCACGCGCGACCGCGTCGTCCTCCGTCCGTTCGTCGACCGCCTGTCCGGCTTGCCCCACATGGCCTCCCTGGTCCCGGCGGCCGAAGCCGCGCCCGTTCCGCGCCCGGTGCCCGGACAGACCGGCAGCGTGCGCACTCGATGACCTTACCGCCGCTGCGTCGAGTTTATTCCCGCATGGAGCCGATGATGCGCAAAAAAATGCCGGAACCTGCCGCGCCCGTTACGGCGTGCTGCTCCAGTAGCCGGGGCGCGCATACGCTTCGCGCAGGTAGTCGATGAAGTAGCGCACGCGCGCGGGCACGTAGCGCTGCTGCGGATAGACCGCGAGGATGTCGTAGTCGGGCAGCGCATATTCGTCGAGCACCGTCTCGAGTTCGCCCGCCTCGAGCTGTGCGGCGATTTCCCAGGTCGAGCGCCAGCCGAGCCCGAGGCTTTCCGCTACCCAGCGGTGCAGCAGCTCGCCGTCGTTGCAGTCGAGATTGCCGGCCACCCGCATCGTCACAATCTTGCCGTGGCGCTGGAAATACCAGCCGCGGTTCTGGCCCCCCTGCAGGTTGAACGCGAGACAGTTGTGCCTGAGCAGGTCGTCGAGCGACTTCGGCCGGCCGTGGCGGCGGAAATAGTCAGGCGTGCCGCACACGACGCGCCGGTTCGACGCGAGCTTTACCGCGACGAAGTTCGGGTCGACCGAGCCGCCGATCCGGATCGACAGGTCGTAGCCTTCGCGCACGAGATCGACGACACGATCGGTCAGGTTGAACGACAGCTGCATTTCCGGCTTGTCGGCGAGGAAACCGGGCGCGTGCGGCGCCACGTGCTTGCGGCCGAACGCGGCTGGCGCGGACACGATCAGGTGCCCGCTGACCGCGCGGCGGCCGGCGGCCAGTTCGTTCTCGGCCTGGTCCCATTCGGACAACAGCCCGCGGCAGCGCTCGAGGAACGCGGCGCCCTCCTCGCTGACCACCAGCCGCCGCGTCGAGCGGTACATCAGCTTCACGCCGAGGCGCTTCTCCAGCGCGTCGATGCGCCGCCCCAGCACCACCGGCGACACGCCCTCCTCGAGCGCGGCCGCCGCGAGGCTGCCCGCGTCCGCGACTCGCACGAACGTCTCGATCTGCTTGAAACGATCCATCTCCCGTCTCCATCCCGGCTCCGACACCGGCGGGGAAACCCCGTCCGGCCGTCATTCCATACTTTTAGTTTCGAAATAAACGACTTCGGCTGATCTTATCAAACCTTTCTTGCATCCCTAAAGTGTTCCCAACAGACCGATTCGCAAGATCCGCACATTCAAGGAGACATTCATGGCCAAGATGAGAGCCGTCGACGCAGCCGTACTCGTGCTCGAGAAGGAAGGCATCCAGACCGCGTTCGGCGTGCCGGGCGCAGCAATCAACCCGTTCTATTCCGCGATGCGCAAGTCGGGCGGCATCAGCCATGTGCTGGCCCGCCACGTCGAAGGTGCGTCGCACATGGCCGAAGGCTTCACGCGCGCCGCGCCGGGCAACATCGGCGTGTGCATCGGCACGTCGGGCCCCGCCGGCACCGACATGATCACCGGCCTGTACTCCGCGTCGGCCGACTCGATTCCGATCCTCGCGATCACGGGCCAGGCACCGCGTGCGCGCCTGTACAAGGAAGACTTCCAGGCCGTCGACATCGAGTCGATCGCGAAGCCCGTCACCAAGTGGGCCGTCACCGTGCGCGAGCCGGCGCTGGTGCCGCGCGTGTTCCAGCAGGCGTTCCATCTGATGCGCTCGGGCCGCCCGGGCCCGGTGCTGGTCGACCTGCCGATCGACGTGCAGCTCGCCGAGATCGAATTCGACATTGACACGTACGAGCCGCTGCCGGTCTACAAGCCCGCGGCGACCCGCGCGCAGATCGAGAAGGCGCTCGCGATGCTCAACGACGCGGACAAGCCGCTGATCGTGTCGGGCGGCGGCGTGCTCAACGCGGCGGCCGAAGACCTGCTCGTCCAGTTCGCCGAAACGATCGGCGTGCCCGTGATCCCGACGCTGATGTCGTGGGGCGCGATTGCCGACGATCACCCGCTGATGGCCGGCATGGTCGGCCTGCAGACGTCGCACCGCTACGGCAACGCGACGATGCTCGCGTCCGACTTCGTGCTCGGCATCGGCAACCGCTGGGCGAACCGCCACACGGGCAGCGTCGAGGTCTATACGAAGGGCCGCAAGTTCGTGCACGTCGACATCGAGCCGACCCAGATCGGCCGCGTGTTCGGCCCTGATCTCGGCATCGTGTCGGACGCGAAGGCCGCGCTGGAACTGTTCGTCGCCGTCGCGCAGGAATGGAAGGCCGCCGGCAAGCTGAAGGATCGCAGCGCATGGGTGTCCGAGTGCCAGGAACGCAAGCGCACGCTGCAGCGCAAGACCCACTTCGACAACGTGCCGGTCAAGCCGCAACGCGTGTACGAAGAGATGAACAAGGTGTTCGGCCGCGACACGTGCTACGTCAGCACGATCGGCCTGTCGCAGATCGCCGCCGCGCAGTTCCTGCATGTGTTCAAGGCGCGCAACTGGATCAACTGCGGCCAGGCCGGCCCGCTCGGCTGGACGATCCCCGCCGCGCTCGGCGTGCGTGCGGCCGACCCGCGCCGTCCGATCGTCGCACTGTCCGGCGACTACGACTTCCAGTTCATGATCGAGGAGCTGGCCGCCGGCGCGCAATTCAAGCTGCCGTACGTGCACGTCGTCGTGAACAACTCGTACCTCGGCCTGATCCGCCAGGCGCAGCGTGCGTTCGACATGGACTACTGCGTGCAGCTCGCGTTCGACAACGTCAACGCACCGGAGCTGAACGGCTATGGCGTCGACCACGTGGCGGTCGCCGAAGGCCTCGGCTGCAAGGCGCTGCGCGTGTTCAAGCCGGAAGAGATCGAGCCGGCACTGCGTCAGGCGCAAACGCTCGCGGAAGAATTCAGTGTGCCGGTCGTCGTCGAAGTGATCCTCGAGCGCGTGACGAACATCTCGATGGGCACCGAAATCGACGCGATCAACGAGTTCGAGGAACTCGCCGAGCGGGCCGAACACGCGCCGACCGCGATCTCGATGCTCGACTGATCCGCACGACATTTTTTGACTGACCGACCGAAGAGGCTTAGCTCATGCCGAAGTTTGCTGCAAACC
This sequence comes from Burkholderia sp. Bp9004, assembly GCF_003858025.1. NCBI lineage: Bacteria > Pseudomonadati > Pseudomonadota > Betaproteobacteria > Burkholderiales > Burkholderiaceae > Burkholderia > Burkholderia sp. Bp9004. The sequence goes on from NZ_QTQD01000021.1 coordinate 94,747, forward strand.
TGACCATGCTGTTCAACGAAGTGCCGTTCCTCGACCGCTTCAAGGCGGCCGCCGACGCGGGCTTCGACGCCGTCGAGTTCCTGTTCCCGTATCCGTACGCGAAAGAGGAACTCGCCGAGCGGCTCGAGACGCATCGCCTGCGCCTCGTGCTGCACAACCTACCCGCGGGCAACTGGGATCAGGGCGAGCGCGGCATCGCGTGCCTGCCCGATCGCGTCGGCGAGTTCCAGGAAGGGGTCGGACGTGCCATCGAGTACGCGAAGGCGCTGAAGGTGTCGCAGCTGAACTGCCTCGTCGGCATCCCGTCGGCGAGCACGGCGCGCGACAAGACGTTCGTCACGATCGTCGACAACCTGCGCTTCGCCGCCGACGCGCTCAAGCGCGAAGGCATCCGCCTGCTCGTCGAGCCGTGCAACAGCTTCGATATCCCGGGCTTCGCGCTGAACCGCTCGTCCGAAGGGCTCGACGTGATCCGCGCGGTCGGCTCGGACAACCTGTTCCTGCAGTACGACATCTACCACATGCAGCGCATGGAAGGCGAACTGGCCGCGACGATCGAACGCAACCTCGCATCGATCGGCCACGTCCAGCTCGCGGACAACCCGGGCCGCAACGAGCCGGGTACGGGCGAGATCAATTACGCGTTCCTGTTCGCGCTGCTTGACCGGCTCGGCTACGCCGGCTACGTCGGCTGCGAATACAAGCCCCGCACCACCACGACGGAAGGCCTCGGCTGGCTGCAAAGCGTCGCCGGCTGCGCATCGGGCTCGGCGCGTCGCGCAGCCTGAGGCCCGCCCTTCCCGCGGCATTCCCACATACGCCCCTATAGGAGACTTTCACATGGCAACCATCGGTTTCATCGGCCTCGGCATCATGGGCGCGCACATGGCGCGCAACCTGCTCAAGGGCGATCATCAGCTCGTCGTGAACGGTGCGTTCCCGATTCCCGACGACCTGCGCGCCAGCGCGAAGGTCGTCGCAAATTCGACCGAAGTCGCGCAGAACGCCGACATCATCATCTCGATGGTGCCGGACACGCCCGACGTGCGTAACGTGCTGTTCGCCGACGACGGCGTCGCGAAGGGCCTCTCGGCCGGCAAGCTCGTGATCGACATGAGCTCGATCTCGCCGCTCGACACGCAGGAATTCGCGAAGCAGATCAACGCGCTCGGCTGCGACTACCTCGACGCGCCGGTGTCCGGTGGCGAAGTCGGCGCCCGCGAAGCGACGCTGACAATCATGGTCGGTGGCCCGGAGAAGGCCTTCGAGCGCGCGAAGCCGCTGTTCGAGAAGATGGGCAAGAACATCACGCTCGTCGGCGACAACGGCGCAGGCCAGACCTGCAAGGTCGCGAACCAGATCATCGTCGCGCTGAACATCGAAGCGGTCGGCGAAGCGCTGCTGTTTGCCGCACGCTCGGGCGCCGATCCGGAGCGCGTGCGCCAGGCGCTGATGGGCGGCTTCGCCGCGTCGCGCATCCTCGAAGTGCACGGCGCGCGCATGACGAAGCGCACGTTCGATCCGGGCTTCCGCATCGAGCTGCATCAGAAGGACCTGAACCTCGCGCTCGACGGTGCACGCAAGCTCGGCCTCGCACTGCCGCACACGGCGAGCGCGCAGCAGCTGTTCAGCGTGTGCGCATCGCATGGCGGCAAGGCGTGGGATCACTCGGCACTCGTGCGTGCGCTCGAGATCATGTCGAACTTCGAGATCGGCCAGACGCCGGCCGCGTAACGCCGACGCAACGACGCGCGTTTCGCTGCAACGGCGAACGCGCGACGCACACACGCGATCCGGCCACGGCCGGTCGCATCGATGCATGCCTGTGCGTGCATCACGATGGGGCGTCCCGCCGCGTATTGCTGAAATGCGTGCGCGGCGGGGCGAAAAACGCCGCTCTGGGCTGAGAGCGGCGTGGTGGGGTCCGCAGCGGCACCCGGCGACGCCGGGGAAGCCTTGGTCGGTCAGACGTCGTCGTCGGGTGTCCGCCTGTCGGATTTCGCGTATTACATTTCTTTACGTTCGGGCGTGCGATTTTTCATGCAATCGTCGCGATGAACGCCTACACTTTCGCCACGCCTTTCGAGAAATCCGCCGCGCTTGCGCTCACGCCCGTGATCGCGCCCAGCGCGGTGTTTTTTTCGCCACTTCACGGCGCGTTTTCTTTTCAACCACCTAGGGAGTGCAACGATGGGTCTTCTTTCGTTTATCAAAGAGGCGGGTGAAAAACTGCTGGGTCACGCCGATGCGCAAGCAGCGGAAGATCCGAATGCCGCGAACCAGACCGCGGCCGATGCGATCAAGAACTACATCAACACGCAAGGTCTCGACACGTCGAACCTGACCGTGGCGTTCGACGGCGCATCGCGCACCGTCACGCTGTCGGGCAGCGTCTCCGACCTCGACACGAAGGCTAAGGTCAAGGTCGCGGCCGGCAACGTGCAAGGCGTCGCGGGCGTCAACGACGACGATCTGCAGCCGGACGATCCGGAAGTTCAGTACCACGATGTGAAGCCGGGCGACACGCTGTCGGCGATCGCCAAGGAAGTGTACGGCGACGCGAACAAGTACCCGGCGATCTTCGAGGCGAACAAGCCGATGCTGTCGAGCCCGGACCGCATCTATCCGGGTCAGAAGCTCGTGATTCCGCCGCAGTCCTGAGCATTCGCGCAGTACTGACGCAAAAAAGGCAGGCCGATGGCCTGCCTTTTCTTCATGCGCGCCGCCCGATCGGCGGACAGCGGTCAAAGCGTATCGAATGCGCGTTGCAGCGCGTCGCGTCCGTGCATGCCGTTCGCGAGCGCAAGCATCAGCAGCACGCGTGCCTTGAACGGGCTCAGCGACCCGGCGCTCACGAAACCGAGCACGTCGTCGTTCGCGGCGCCGTTGCGCATCACGTGCCCCGAGCCGACGCGCGACGCACGCACCACGGCGACGCCCGCTTTCACCGCATCGGCGAGCGCCGCCTGCAGCGTCGCGTGGATCGACCCGTTGCCGGTGCCCGCCACGACGAGGCCGCGCACGCCGGCCGCCACGAGCGCGTCGACGGCCGTGCGCGTCACGCCCGCATAGCTCGCGACGACTTCGACCGGCGGCCACGTGGCAGCAATCGCCAGGTGCGCATCGCGCGAGCGCGTCACGCGGCGCGCGAATTCGACGCGGCCGTCCTGCACCCAGCCGAGCGCGCCCAGTTCCGGCGACTGGAATGCGTCGACCGCGTACGTGCTCGTCTTCACCACGTCGCGCGCGCCGTGGATCCGGTTGTTGAACGCGACGAGCACGCCCTGCCCGCGCGCGTCCGGGTGAGCGGCGACCGTCACCGCGTTCAGCAGGTTCAGCGGCCCGTCGGATGACAGCGCGGTGGCCGGCCGCATCGCGGCCGTCAGCACGACCGGCTTGTCGCCGGTCACGACCAGATGCAGCGCGTACGCGGTTTCCTCGAGCGTGTCGGTACCGTGGGTGATCACGATGCCGTCGATCGCCGGATCGGCCATCAGCGCGTCGATGCGCGCGGCGAGCGTATTCCAGAGCGGCAGCGCGAGATCCTTGCTGTCGATGCTGGCGACCTGCTCGGCATCGATGCGCGCGACCGACCCGAGCGCCGGCACCGCGTCGAGCAGGAAATTGACGCCGAGCGCGCCGGCCTGATAGCCGGCCGTGCTGGTGGCGTCCGGCGCGGCGCCGGCGATCGTGCCGCCGGTGGCGAGTACGGCGATGCGCGGCAGCGCCGGCACGGACGAAGGAGTTGCGGTGTTCGGAATATTCATGGCCGCGATTGTAATCGCTCGCGGCCGGCATCCGGTAGGTCACGTGCGCGCGCCCGGAGCCGAACGCGTCGCATCATGGTTTGTCCCGATCGCCGGCATGCGCACGCCGTCAACGGCCGCGTTGCCCGCCGCGTTATAGGTATGCCGTTTTGGTGTTTTCACATTGATTTGCCATAATCGGAGCGCGCGGCGCGATGTGACCCTGTTCCCGTTGCGCCGGGCTTCGTGACGGCGTCGATATAAAACGCAATTCACCCCATGGGAGTGTCGAAATGAAAATCCAATCGCTCGTAGCCGCAGTCCTTCTCGGCGGCATGCTGGCTTCCCCCGCTTTCGCGGCGAACAGCCAGCAGGACAAGATGAAGGCCTGTAACACCCAGGCCGCCGGCAAGACGGGCGACGAACGCAAGGCGTTCATGAAGGACTGCCTGTCGGCCAAGCCCGCGAAGAAGATGTCGCAGCAGGAAAAGATGAAGGCCTGCAACACCCAGGCCGCCGACAAGAAGGGCGACGACCGCAAGGCTTTCATGAAGAGTTGCCTGAGCAGCCAGCCGGCCGCCTGAGTTCCGGCGCTCCCGCGCGAATGCCGCGCACCGCTTCGGCGGGCGCGGCATTTTTGTTTTCGTTGCACGCGCATCGACGCGCGCGACGACGCCGGATGCGTCACCGCGCTGTCCGGCCAACGGCATCGTGCCGTTGCGACATGCTCCACCACCCTCCCACCCCGCTTCCCTCCGCGCGCCGCACGAATGCCGCCACATGGTGCGGCAATTCGCCGCGATTTCTTCTATGATGGCTGCAACGCGGCCCATCCAAGTACAAGAAGCGCCATCGGGCCGCCCTCGAGACGGACGCGCACACCGCGTCAAACGGAGGCATGGATGGCATGGAGACAACACCGCTGGTTCCGCCGCTGGCTGATCGTGATCGTGTTCTGGGCCGTGCCCGTCGCGATCGTCGCCGTGCGCGAGATCCGCGAGGAAATGGCATACAACAAGGCCGACCTGCAGCTCGCGCTGACCACCTGGCAGCTCACCGATGCGCAGCAGGCGGCAGGCGCCGCCGCGAAGTGCCACGGCGATCCTGACGCGGCGCGCGCCGCCGGCTGCCCGTCCGACGTGCTGGCCGCCAACGCGGCACGTCAGCAGGCAGCCCGGGACGAATACGTGGTGCGCCGCAATACGCTCGCCGGTTATCTGTGGCATGCATTCGTCGGCTATTGGGTCGTACCGGCCGCGTTCCTGTTCGCGTGCGGGGTCGTGATCGCGCTGATCCGCCGCGCGCTGCGCCGCCCGCCGATCAAACCGCCTGCCCCGCCGGCACCACCCGTCACGCCGCACTGACGCGCAGCAACCGTTTCCCTTTCCCCTTTCCTGCCGCCCCCGGCCGGCCGCGCGACGTATGGCCGTACGCGCGCCGGTCCGTCCGTTGGCGCGCCGCGACACCCCAAAACGATTTGACGCTTTTTCACGCGCGAACGAAAAGGGTTTGTAATCCGCTGTGATATAACTGCCGACGTGATCCGCTCCTTGAGCGAGACTCACTCCGAACGTCATCCGATGGAGAAGAACGATGCAAAAACGGAATCTTGTGCTGAAAGCCGCCGCTGCGCTTGTCGTCGGTAGCCTTGCGCTCACCGGTTGCACCACCACCCCCGACAAGCCCGACAATGCCGCGACCAACGCGTCGAAGCGTCAGGCGATCGATTCGAGCGTCGACGCAACGCTGTCGCGCATGTATTCCACGGTCAAGGGTTCGCGCGAACTCGTCGCGAAGTCGCGCGGCGTGCTCGTGTTCCCGGACGTGATCCAGGCAGGCTTCATCGTCGGCGGCCAGTCGGGCAACGGCGCACTGCGCGTCGGTGGCAGCACGGTCGGCTACTACAACACGTCGTCGCTGTCGGTCGGCCTGCAGGCCGGCGCGCAGTCGAAGGCGATCGTGTTCCTGTTCATGACGCAGGAAGCGCTCGACGAATTCCGCGGCTCGGACGGCTGGGCAGCCGGCGCCGGCGCATCGGTCGCGCTCGTGAAGATGGGCGCGAACGGCGCGGTCGACACGACCACGGCCACCGCGCCGGTCCAGGTCGTCGTGCTGACCAATGCCGGCCTGATGGGCGACGTGTCGATCAACGGCACGAAGGTCACGAAGCTGAAGATCTGACGCCGAGGCGTCCTCGCCCGTGCGCACCGCGCGCGGGCGACGTGCAAACGGCGATGTCCTTGCGGGCATCGCCGTTTTTTTATCCGCGCGCGTGGCGCGTCAGGTCGTCGAATCGATCACCTTGAAGCGCGAACGCTTCTGCGCGCGAATCAGCGACTGGTACACGTCGACGTATTGCTGCGCCATCCGCCGCGCCGTGAAGCGCTCCTCGAAGCGCTGCCGCACGCGTGCGCGCGGCAGCAGGTGCAGCCGGTTCACGGCGGCCACCGCGCTGATCTCGTCCTCGACGATGAAGCCCGACACACCCTCGTCCAGCACCTCCGGCACCGCGCCGCGATTGAACGCGATTACCGGCGTGCCGCACGACATCGCCTCGATCATCACCAGCCCGAACGGTTCCGGCCAATCGATCGGAAACAGCAGCGCATGCGCGCCCGACAGGAATTCGGCCTTCTGGTGGTCAGCGATCTCGCCGATGTATTCGACATGCGGGAGGGCGAACAGCGGCTTGATCTCGCGTTCGAAGTATTCCTGGTCCGCCGCGTCGATCTTCGCTGCGATCCGGATCGGCAGCCCGCACTGGCGTGCGATGCGGATCGCCGTGTCGACCCGCTTCTCCGGCGAGATACGGCCGAGGAACGCGAGATAGCGCGGCTCGACGGGCTGCGGCAGGTACAGTGCGTCGGGCAGGCCGTGGTACACGGTCGTCAGCCATTTCGCCTGCGGCAGCGGCTGGCGCTGCGAATTCGAGATCGAGATCACCGGCGCGGTGTTGAACGTGTCGAACACCGGTTGCTGCTCGGGCAGATCCAGCCGGCCGTGCAGCGTCGTCACGTACGGTGTGTCCTGCCGGTTGAAAACCGAAAACGAGTAGTAGTCCATGTGAAAATGGAGCACGTCGAAATCCTTCGCGCGGCGCGCGACCGTCTCCATCAGCAGCATGTGCGGGGCGACGCGATCGCGGATCGACGAGTCGAGCCGCAACGCGCGTGGCCACACCGGTTCGAGCCTGGCCCGGGTCGTCGAATCGCCGCTGGCGAACAGCGTCACGTCATGGCCGAGGTCGACGAGCGCCTCGGTGATGTAGGACACGACGCGCTCCGTGCCGCCGTACAGCTTCGGCGGCACGGATTCGGTCAGCGGGGCGATCTGGGCAATTCTCATGGTCCACGTCTCCTGTGTCCTCGGTCAGCCGGCACGGGGGCTGGTGCACGCCGCGCTCCGTGCGGCATGCGGCCGGCATCGCGCCGGCCGAATATCTCATTATTATTCGCGATCCCGATGCCCGGAAGCACCGGACTTTCATTTTATGGGCGTTGTTACAGACAGGATACATTCGCCCGCGGGCCGCCCGTACCAGCTTCGAGGCGGCCGGACCGGCGCGACGGGCATCCGAGGGCGGGCATCCGAGGGCGAGCGACCGACGGCCCACCGCTGACGCGCCACGCGCGCACCGCCCCGCCCGTCAGCGCGACGGCCACTTCCACGGCGGCAGGTCGCGCGTATCCGCGTCGACGAGCACGGTCGCGCCGAGTTGCTTGTCGAGCACCAGCGACTCGCAGCCGGCCTCGCGTTCGAGCGTCGCGATGAGCCGCGCCGCGTGCGACACGACCAGCACCTGCGAACGCTGCGCGGCCTGTGCGATCAGGCGGCCGAGCGCCGGCAGGAGATCGGGATGCAGGCTCGTTTCCGGCTCGTTCAGCACCATCAGCGCGGGCGGCCGCGGCGTCAGCAACGCGGCCGCGAGCAGCAGATAGCGCAGCGTGCCGTCCGACAGCTCGGCGGCCGACAACGGCCGCAGCAGCCCCGGCTGGCGCATCAGCACGTCGAAGCGGCCGCGGCCGCCCGGATTGTCGATGTCGATCGATGCGCCGGGGAACGCGTCATCGATCGCCGCGTCGAGCGCGGCGGCATCTCCGATTTCGCGAATCGTCTGCAGCGCGGCGGCCAGGTCGGCGCCGTCGTCCGCGAGCACCGGCGTGTGGGTGCCGATGTGCGACTGCCGGGCCGGCGCCTGCGCATCGGTGCGGAAATGGTCGTAGAAGCGCCACGATCGGATCCGCTCGCGCACCGCGATCATCTCCGGCGCGCCGACCGGATCGGCGAACTCGGTCATCATGCTGTCGAAGCTCGCGACCGGCTGCGGCACCGTGTGCCAGTCGCCCGACCCGGTGCGCGCGCGAATCTGCGCGCCCTGCCGGTCGACCAGCAGCGTCGACGGGCGCAACAGCGCGCCACCCCAGATGCATTCGCGCTTCACGACGGGATCGAGCGCGAACTGCGAACGGCTCGGGACCGGCAGGCCGAGATCGATCGCATAACCGAAATCGTCGCTCGCGAAACCGAGCTTGAGGCTCACCGGTCCATTGCGCACCGTACCGGTCACCGGCGTCTCGCCGCTCAGCATCGCGCGCGAAAAGCGCTCGGGGCCGGCCCACAGCGTCGAGGGCAGCCCGCCTTCGCGCGCGAGCGACGGAATCACGCGCCCCTGCGCCGTATCGGCGAGCAGCCGCAGCGCGCGGTAAACGCTCGACTTGCCGCTGCCGTTCGGCCCCGTGACGACGGTGAGCGCCGCGAGCGGCACGATCAGCTCGCGCAGCGAGCGGTAGTTGGCAATGGCGAGCGTGTTCATGGAAAGAAAATGGCGGCGGGTACCGGCACGCGTTCAGCGGCCTTCGGTGGCCTTCGGATCGGCCGCGGTGTTGGCTGCCGTGCTGGCGGCGGGCGGCCGCGCATGCGGTCGTTCGGGGCTCGGCTCGTCCAGCGCCGAATCGTGCGGATACAGTTCCATCCGGCTGCGCGGCAGGCATTGCGGAAAACGCGCCTGCAGGTAGGCGATCAAGCCCTCGCGCACGCGGCAGCGCAGATCCCAGCACGCCGACGAGTCGGCCGCGCTGACGAGCGCGCGCAACTGCATCGTGCGTTCGGTCGCGTCGGTCACCTGCAGCACCTGCACGCGGCCGTCCCACTCGGGCGCCGCATGGACGAGCCGCGCGAGTTCCTCGCGCAGCGGCGCGAGTGGCGTGCGGTAGTCGACCGACAGGTACACCGTGCCGATGATCTCCGAGCTGCTGCGCGTCCAGTTCGTGAACGGGTTTTCGATGATCCACTGCAGCGGAACGACGAGCCGGCGCTGATCCCACAGCCGCACCGACACGAACGAGCCGGTGATTTCCTCGATGCGGCCCCACTCGCCCTGGATCACGACGACGTCGTCGAGCCGGATCGGCTGCGTGAGCGCGATCTGCAGCCCGGCGATCAGGTTGCCGAGCACCGGCCGCGCGGCGATGCCGGCAACCAGCCCCGCGACGCCGGCCGACGCCAGCAGGCTCGCGCCGACCTGGCGCACGTTCGGGAACGTCATCAGCGCGGCGCCGGTGCCGATGATCACGATCAGCACCATGACGGTCCGCACGAGCACCTTGGCCTGCGTGTGGACGCGCCGTGCGTGGAGATTGTCGGCCGCATCCATCGGATGGGCCTGGATGATCGCGTCGCCGACGCCGGCCACGAGCCGCACCAGCAGCCAGGTCAGCGACACGATGGAGCCGACCGCGGCCGCGGTGCGCATCCCGCCCACGAACGACATGCCCTCGTCGGCCTGGATCCACAGGAACTCGAGCGCGAGCAGCGCGAGCGTGACGAGCGAAGGTTTGTCGATGTAACGCAGGATCACGCTCATCAACGGATACGGCTGCGCGATGCGCTTGACGATGCGTGCGCCGACACGGTGCACGATCACGACGACGAGCACGACGATGACCGACACGCCCAGCGTGCCGAGCCACGCATGCAACGGCGCATCGGCGATGCGCTGCAATTCCTCGATTGAAATCATCGGCGCCCGGGAATGCTTCGGTTATGAGGCGCGGCGGCCTCGTCCTGGATGCGTCGGCGACGTCCGGGCAACGCGCGCGCCCGGCCCCGGCGTCAGATCAGCTGCCGCCCCTGCAGGGGAACGCCTTGCCGAGACCGAGCGACACCGCGGTGCTCGCGTTGTAGTCGGCCAGCTTCGGGTTCTCCGCGATGTACTTGCGCACCGCGTCGGTCATCTGCTGCGCCCGGATGTCGGGCGGCAGGCAGAAATACTGCCCGACGCGCGGCCCCGTGGTACCGCCGATCGCGTCGATCGTGTTGTAGACGCCATCGGCGGCGCCTTCGATGTAGGCGGCGCACGACGCCCGCGACTTGACGTCCGTCTTCGCGCACAGCCGGTCGAGATCCGCGCCCGTGAAAGCCGCCGCCGACAACGGCACGGCGAACGCCGCGGCACAAAACATAGCCCGCAACATGGTGTTCCTTATGTCAATGCGGCCCCGGGCCGCTTGCTGCGCTGACCGGCGCGGCAGCCGGACGCCCGCGGCCGGCCGGGTTCCGGACGGCCGGGCGCTGCGCCACCGCGCCGAAACCGTCATTTTGCACTCTTTTGGGCATCTGCCGGCGCCGACGCACCGACGCGCACCGTCCGCTTGCTCAGGATGTCGATTGCGTCCGGTGCCTTGTAGTGCTTCGCGAACTCGAGCGCGGTGATGCCGAGCTGGTTCTTCACCTGCGGATCGGCACCCTGGTCGAGCAGCAGGTTGACGGTCGTCGCGTGGTTGCCGCGCGCGGCCATCATCAGCGGCGTCGTGCCGTTCGGCGATGCGGTGTCGATATACGCGTCGTGGTCGAGCAGGATCTTGACGACCTCGTCCTGGCCGTTGGTCGCCGCGTAGTGCAGCGGCGCCCAGCCCTTCTTGCTGACTTCCGCGCCCTTGTCGATCAGCAGCTTGACGAGCCCGACGTCGCCGTTCAGCGACGCGAGCATCAGCGCGTTCTCGCCGGCCTTGTCTTCCTTCTCGAGGTCGACGTTCGGCGTCGTGGCGATCGCGGCGGCAACCTTGTCGGACTTCTCGCGCGCGGCGATCACGAGGATCGGGTCGCCGTTCGGCGCGAGCGTGTTCGGATCGAGCTTGCCGCTCTTGAGCTGCTTGCCGATGTCGGCGATATCGTCGAACTTGACCGCCTTGACGATCGCGTCGAGCGACTCGGCATGCGCGCCGGCGGCGGCAAAGAGGCCGCTCGCGACGAGCGCGGCGGCGACGAGTGCGCGCTTGGGCAGGTATGTGGTCGGCTTCGTCATTGTTGTGGGCTCCTTCCCTGGGTTGTCGGCTGGCCGCGCGCCGTTAGCGGGCGATCTTGAACAGCCGGAAAAAGTTCTGTGTCGTCGCATCGGCGAGCGCCTCGACGGCGATCCCGCGCTCGGATGCGATAAAGCGTCCGACATGGCTGACGTACGCAGGTTCATTCGGCTTGCCGCGATATGGCACCGGCGCGAGGTACGGCGAGTCGGTTTCGATCAGCAGCCTGTCGAGCGGCACGCGCCGCGCGACGTCCTGCACGTCGGTCGCGTTCTTGAACGTGACGATCCCCGACAGCGAGATATGGAAGTTCTGCGCGAGCGCCTGCTCGGCAACGGGCCACGGCTCGGTGAAGCAGTGCATCACGCCGCCCGGCACGTCCGCGCGCTCCTCGGCCATGATTCGCAGCGTGTCTTCCGACGACGAGCGCGTATGGATGATCAGCGGCTTCATCGTCGCGGTCGCCGCGCGGATGTGCGTGCGAAAGCGTTCGCGCTGCCACTCCATGTCGGCGATCGAGCGGCCTTCGAGGCGATAGTAGTCGAGGCCCGTCTCGCCGATCGCGACGACCTTCGGATGCGCGGCCAGCTCGATCAGTTCCGCGAGCGTCGGCTCCCGTGCGTCCTCGTGATCCGGGTGCACGCCGACCGACGCGTACACGTTGTCGTGCGCCTGCGCGATCGCGAGCACGTCGGGCAGTGTCTCGAAGTCGACCGACACGCACAGCGCGTGCGTGACGTCGTGCTCGCGCATGTTCTCCAGCACGGCAGGCAGGCGGTCGGCGAGACCCTTGAAATTGATGTGACAGTGAGAATCGACGAACATCGTGTTTCCTGAATACGGTTGGCGGGCGCTCATGCACTCGCCGGCAATCGTTTCCTCACCCGAAGGAAACAATACTCGCTCACGCGAACATTTCCCGATAACCGAGAAACAGTTCCTCGAATACGAGCCGGGCATTGAGCGGATGGTTCTCGACCGTTCGCTGGCGCGTCACGGCCTTCATGAAGCGCGCGAACGCATTCGCATCGACCGCCTCCGCGCACCGCGCGAGCGCGGCCGCCTGCATCGGGAAGTAGCGCGGCGCGCCCGCCATCCGCTGCGCGAGCAGATCGTACAGCCAGCGCTGCAGCCAGCCGAGCACCAGCGGCACCGGCAGCTTCTGCAGCGTCTCGCCGCACGCGAACGGATCGCACGCGGAGCCGGCCGCGAGCTGGCCGAGCGTGAAATCGCGCAGCGGGCGGTTCTCGTCGCTCGCGAGCGCCAGCGCGGCGAGCGGCGCGCCGCCGGCTTCGGCGAGCAGCGCGCGCGCATCGTCGATACCCTGCGCCGCGAGCCATGCCGTGGCCGCGTCGGGCGCCGGCACGGTCATCGGCCACTGCCGGCAGCGGCTGATGATGGTCGGCAGCAGCCGGTCGATGCGGGCCGACACCAGCAGGAACACGACGCCGGACGGCGGCTCCTCCAGCGTCTTCAGCAGCGCGTTCGACGCGGCGACGTTCAGCGCCTCGGCCGGGTACAGCACGACGACGCGCGCGCCGCCGCGGTGCGAACCGACCCCGCAGAAGTCGAGCAACGCACGCACCTGCTCGATCTTGATTTCCTTGCTCGGCGCGCGCGTCTTCTTGCCGCCCTCGTCCGCGTCGGCAGGCTTCGCGTCGTCGGTGGCGCCCGGCGCCTCGCCCGCGAGCGCCTCGGGCAGCACGATCCGGTAGTCCGGATGGTTGCCCTGCACGAACCACGTGCAGGCCGCACAAGTGCCGCACGGCTCGCCGTTCGGCTGTGGCGCCTCGCACAGGAAGCCCTGCGCGAGATGCTGCGCGAACTGCAGCTTGCCGATCCCGGCCTGGCCGTGCAGCAGCAGCGCATGCGGCCACTGCGCACGCAGTTGCTGCAGGCGGTTCCAGTCGTCGGTCTGCCACGGATAGATCATGTGGTGCGTTCCTTCGTGTTACAGCGCGGCGAGCACGCGTTCGAGCTGCTGGCGGATGTCGGGAATCGTCTGCGTCGCGTCGACGATCGCGAAGCGGTGCGGCGCCTCTTCCGCGCGCCGCAGGTATTCGGCGCGAGTGCGTGAGAAGAATGCGTCCGACTCGCTTTCGAACTTGTCGGGCATGCGCGCGGCGCCGCGGCGCTCGCTCGCCACCTGTGGCGCGACGTCGAACAGCACCGTCAGGTCGGGCTGGAAGCCGCCCTGCACCCAGCGCTCGAGCGTCTCGAGCTTGTCGCGCGGCAGTCCGCGGCCGCCGCCCTGGTACGCGAACGTGGCGTCGGTGAAGCGATCCGACACGACCCAGTCGCCGCGCGCGAGCGCAGGCTCGATCACGAGCGCGAGGTGCTCGCGGCGCGCGGCGAACATCAGCAGCGCTTCGGTCTCGAGATCCATCGGCTGGTTCAGCAGGATCTCGCGCAGTTTCTCGCCGAGCTGCGTGCCCCCCGGCTCGCGGGTGACGACGACCTGCCGGCCGCTCGCGGCCAGCCTGGCCTGGAGGCGTTCGCAGAACCATTGCAGGTGGGTGGTCTTCCCCGCCCCGTCGATGCCTTCGAACGTGATGAATTTACCGCTCGCCATTATTGACCTCGTATGTACTTGTCCACGGCCTTGTTGTGGTCGCCGAGCGTGTCCGAGAACACGCTCGTGCCGTCGCCCTTCGCGACGAAATAGAGCGCGCTCGTCTGGGCCGGATTGATCGCCGCCTGCAGCGCGGCGACGCCCGGCAGGGCGATCGGCGTCGGGGGCAGCCCGCGGCGCGTGTAGGTATTGTAAGGAGTGTCGGCCTGCAGGTCGCGCTTGCGCAGGCGGCCGTCGTACGCGTCTCCCAGGCCGTAGATCACCGACGGATCGGTCTGCAGCGGCATCCCGATCCGCAGCCGGTTCGCGAACACGGCGGCGACGAACGCGCGGTCGGCCGCGTGGCCCGTTTCCTTTTCGACGATCGACGCGATCGTCAGCGCTTCGTAAGGCGTCTTGTACGGCAGTCCCGGCACGCGCGCGGCCCATGCTTCGTCGAGACGCGTCTGCATCAGATGGTACGCACGCCGGTAGATGTTCAGATCGCTCGTGCCCTTGTCGAACAGGTAGGTGTCCGGGAAGAACAGCCCCTCGCCGCTGCCGCGCTGAATCGCGTTGTCCGGCGCACCGATCGCGCGCAGCAGTTCGGCGTCGCTCATGCCGGCCGTCGCGTGCGCGAGATCGGGATTGCCGTCGAGTTCCGCGCGCATCCGCTTGAAGGTCCAGCCTTCGATCACCGTCGCGACGTACTCGTTCACGTCGCCCCGCGCGATCTTCTGCAGCACGTCGTACGGCGTGATGCCGGTCTTGAATTCGTAGTTGCCGGACTTGAGCCGGCTCGACAGCCCGAGCAGGCGCGTCATCGCGACGAAGCCGAGCGGCTCGACCGGCACGCCGCCGCGCCTGAGCTGCAGCGCGACGCTCTTGACGCTGCTGCGCGGCTTGATCGTGACATCGAGCGACGCGGCACCCAGCAGCAGCGGCCGGGTCGCCCAGTAATATCCGCCGCCCGCGCCGGCAGCGGCCACAACGACGGCCAGCGCCACGACAGTCGCGGCGCATTTCTTCAGTAGGGACATGGAAACGAGACTCAGGTAAGACCCATATAATACTTGCTCGCCTTCGTCAAAGTCAGGGTTGACTGTTCCCTCATTCCATGAGCACACCGTTCGCTTCACCGGCTGCACAGCCCGCATCCGTCTCGCTCCCCGTTTTCCCCCGCCCGTCAGCCGCCGATTTCGACGCGCCGGGCGCCTGCATGCCGCTTGCGCAGTTCGGCGTGATCGACGTGGCCGGCGACGACGCCGCGACGTTCCTGCACAGCCAGCTCACCAACGACATCGAGCATCTCGATGCCGCGAGCGCGCGCCTGTCCGGCTATTGCTCGCCGAAGGGCCGCCTGCTCGCGTCGTTCCTCGCGTGGCGCGCCGGTCACGGCGTGCGCCTGCTTGTCTCGAAGGACGTCCAGGCCGCCGTGCAGAAACGGCTGTCGATGTTCGTGCTGCGTGCAAAGGCGAAACTGACGGACGCGAGCGATGCGCTCGCGGTCGTCGGCTTCGCGGGCGACGTGCGCGACGTGCTGTCGGGCATCTTCGACGCGCTGCCCGACGGCGTGCACGTGAAGGTCGACGGCGCGGCCGGGGCGCTGATCCGCGTGCCGGACGCGGCCGGCCGCAAGCGCTACCTGTGGATCGGGCCCCGCGCGGAAGTCGACGCGCGTCTCGCCGCGCTCGCCGGCACGCTGCCGGTCGTGTCGCCGGCCGTCTGGGACTGGCTCGACGTGCGCGCGGGCGAGCCGCGCATTACGCAGCCGGCCGTCGAACAGTTCGTGCCGCAGATGGTCAACTTCGACGTGATCGGCGCCGTTAACTTCCGCAAGGGGTGCTACCCGGGCCAGGAAATCGTCGCGCGCAGCCAGTACCGCGGCACGATCAAGCGCCGTACCGCGCTCGCGCACGTCGCCGGCGAGACCGACACCGTGCATGCCGGCGTCGAGCTGTTCCACAGCGACGACCCGGGCCAGCCGTGCGGGATGATCGTCAACGCGGCGGCCGCGCCCGCGGGCGGCGTCGACGCGCTCGTCGAGATCAAGCTGGCCGCGCTCGACAACGGCACGGTGCACCTTGGTTCCGCCGACGGTCCGGCGCTCGCGTTCGACGCGCTGCCGTACGCGTGGCCGACGGAAGCGTGACGCACTGACAACCCGTTCGCACGCCGGCTCGCAGATCGCGGCCGGCGCCCGAAGTTTCCTGCGAGAGATTCGCCCGATGTGTCTGATTGCCTTCGACTGGCAGCCTGATGCCGCCGCCGGTCCCGTCTTTACCCTGACCGCCAACCGCGACGAATTCTTTCGCCGTACCAGTGCGCCGCTTTCGTGGTGGGAGGACGTGCCGGGCTTGCTCGCCGGCCGCGATCTGGAAGCGGGTGGCACGTGGCTCGGCGTGTCGCGCGACGGCCGCTTCGCGGCGCTGACGAATTACCGCGCGCCGTTCGACATTCGCGCGGGCGCGCCGACCCGCGGCAAGCTCGTGTCCGATTTCCTCCGCGGCCCGTCCGTCGCGCCGCTCGACTACCTCGGCGAGCTGGCCGAGCACGCGGCCGTGTACAACGGCTTCAACCTGCTGGTCGGCGACTGGAAGCGGCGCGAACTCGCGTGGTTCTGCAATCGCGCGGTCGAAGGCGAAACCGGCGTTGCATCGCCGGTCGCGATCGGCGCCGGCGTGCACGCGCTGTCGAACGCCCGGCTCGATACGCCCTGGCCGAAAGTCGTGCGCAAGCGCGCGGAACTCGGCACGCTGCTGACCGACAATCCGACCCCGTCGCTCGACGAGTTGATCGAGCTGATGCGCGATCCGCATGTCGCGGACGACGACGCGCTGCCGCACACCGGCATTCCGATCGAGCGCGAGCGGGCGCTGTCGGCCGCATTCATCGAGACGCCAGAATACGGCACGCGCGGCACGACCGCGCTGCGCGTGACGATGAAGGAAGGCGTGCGGCTGACGGTCGACATCAAGGAACGCTGCGACGACGACGGCTCGCACCGCACCGTTCGGCCGGGCAGTTTCGAGCGCACGTTCACGTTCGACATCGACGCGACGCAACCGCGCTGAGCCTGCCGCGCGCGGCACTAGGGCGTGCGCGCCATCTCGACGTGCGGCACGCCGATTTCGACGAACGGTTCGCCGATTGCCGCGAAGCCGTGCCGCACGTAGAACGACACCGCAGCATCCTGCGCGTAGAGCCGCACGATCGGCTCACCGCGATGCCGCGCCGCGTCCAGCAGCGCATGCAGCACGGCCGATCCCGCGCCCTGCCCGCGTGCATCGGCCAACACCGCGACGCGGCCGATCGTGCCGGTGCGCAGCAGCCGTCCCGTCGCGACCGCGCGGCGCGCGCCGGTCGCCGCATCGACGCGGTAGGCCACCGCGTGCAACGACAGTGGATCCTCGTCGTCGAGTTCCCATTCCGGCGGAATCCGCTGCTCGCGCACGAACACCGCATCGCGGATACGTGCGGCATCGCCGCCCAGCACGGCCCAGTCACCCGTCTCCACCCAGCCGTCGGTCATCGCTTCCTCCGCGCGGCGCCGGGCGCCGCCGCCATCAAACGTCGTCGAATGCGGCCTTGAGCGCCGCCACCGCGTCGGCATGCGCGGCCCGCACCTCCGGCACGTAGCCGCCCATCTTGAAGAACTCGTGGATCATCCCCGGATAACAGACCAGCGTAACCGTATTGCCGGCCGCGCGCAGCTTGTCCGCGTACGCGGCGCCCTCGTCGCTCAGCGGATCGTATTCGGCCGTCGCGATCCAGATCGGGGCCACACCGGCGAACGACGGCGCGCCGCGCGTGCCGTCGAGCGGCGCGAAGCGCCAGTCGTCGCGGTCGGATCGATCCCGCACGTATTGCGTGAAGAACCACTGGATCGTGTCCTGGGTCAGCAGGTAGCCGTTCGCGAGCCGTCCGTGCGATTCGGTGTCCTGGTAGCCCGTCACGCCCGGATAGATCAGCAACTGCAGCGCAAGATCGATGCCCGCGTCGCGCGCGAGCACCGCGCAGACGGTCGCGAGCGTACCGCCCGCGCTGTCGCCACCAACCGCGAGCCGCGTCGCATCGATACCGAATGCGGCAGCCTCGCGATGCAGCCAGCGCAATGCGTCGTCGGCGTCGTTCACGGCGGTCGGGAACCGGTGTTCGGGCGCGAGCCGGTAGTCGACCGACAGCACCGCGCACTGCGCGTCACGCGCGAACATGCGACACAGCGCGTCGTGCGTATCGACGCTGCCGACCGTGAAGCCGCCACCGTGGTAATAGACGAGCGCCGGCAGCGGTTCGGCGAGGCTCGGCTCGACCGGCAGAAAGAGCCGCGCGCCGATCGTGCGGCCATCGCGCGTCGGCACGACGCAGGCCTCGACCGAATGCATCGGCGCGGGCGCGACATCGAGGATCGGCGCACTCTTCTCGTACGCGGCGCGCGCCTGCTGTGGCGTCTGGTGGTGATAGGACGGGCGTTTTGCGCGCTCGACCATGTCGAGTATCTGGGCGATCTTCGGATTCAGCGGCATCGGTGAGGACGGCGCGTGCGGCGCCGTGAACGGACAAGCGTCACATGATGCCACGCGCGGATCAGAGGAGTTGCATGAGCTGCTTAGCGAAATTGTGGCCTCTCAGGAGCCCGGAGAACGCGTCCGGCGCCGGCTCGAGTCCGTATGCGATCGTCGCGACGAGTTCGCCGAGCTCGGCCAGCGCGGGCGGCCATGCGTCGGGGTGTTCGAATACGATGAAGCCCTGCATCGTCAGCGGCGAACGCAGGTTCAGGCCCGGATTCGCGAGCGGCACGGGCGGCGTTTCGACGAGCCGGAAGTTGTCGGCGCGCGCGGCGCCTTGCGGGCGTGACACGAGCAGGATCTGGCGGTTGATCGTGTTCATGGTTGTCTCCCTGGATTCGTTCGCAGCGTCACGCCGTCCCGTTGTGAATCCGTGCCGCAAAACAAAACGGCCCCGCCTGTGACCAGGCAGGGCCGCGCGTCCCGGCGCTTACGCGTCGCTCGGGCCGGGCTGGGCGTCCGGCGCCGTACGCGTGCGTTGCCGCTTGATGTCGCGACCCACCGCGAGCCGCCGCATATACTTGAACGTGCCGAGCGCCTTCGCGACAAAGTTGCCGTCGCTGTCGCGCACTTCACCTTCGCAGTACGCCATCGTCGTCGAACGATGCATCACGCGTCCATATGCGCGCAATTCGCCGCGCCCGGGCTGCATGAAATTCACCTTCATCTCGACCGTGACGACGCCGACGCCGTCGTCGGTCAGGCTCCGGGCGGCCATCGCGAGCGCGATGTCCGATAGCGTCATCGTCACGCCGCCGTGCGCGATGCTCCACGTGTTCATGTGCCGCTCGTCGAGCGGCAGCACGATCTCGCTCGCACCATCCTTCGCAGACACGAGCCGCACGCCGAGCAGATCGACGAAAGGGCTTTCGATCGACGGGCCATCCGTCGGGGATGCCGCGTCGCTCATCGCGCTGCGCTTTCGGCCAGGTAGTCGACACACTGGCGCGATTCCGCCACCGCAACGACGAATTTCTTCACTTCCTGGTGAACCGGATGCACCTGGTACGCATCGAGCGCGGCCTTGTCCGTGAAATCGGACACGAGCACCACGTCCGACGTGGCTTCGAGGCCCGGCGTCGCAATGCCGACGTCGAGTTGCAGGATGCCCGGCACGAGGTCGCGGCAGCCTTCGAGCTTTTCCTTCAGCTTCAGCGCGTTCTGCGCACGCGTGCCGCCTTCCGCCGATTCTTTCAGCTTCCACATCACGATATGTCTGATCACTTCCGTTGCTCCTGTTCGTGTTGGTTCGGCGATTCGCCTATAACCCTTACCAGTTGGGCACTTTACGCCCTTCCACTGTTCGCTTATGTTCGCCGGAAATCGTCCCCAGCCGAGAAAAAACGGGGTACAAAAGGGGGTATCATTTCGACAATCCAGAGTCGATACCCCCTTTTTCACCCTACTTAGCGACGTCAAAATCCGACAAGCGAAAGCAGGCAACAAGCCTACCAAACTTACCGACGGCAATGGACTGTATCTGTTGGTGAGCCGTCTGGCTCCAAGCTCTGGCGATACAAGTACCGAATTGCTGGGAAAGAGAATCTTTTCGCGATCGGCGAATATCCCACCATCAGCCTCCAAGACGCGCGCACGGCACGCGACGATGCCCGTGAACTCGTCACGAAGGGGCTGCATCCGCCTCACGCGCGGCAGGAAGTGCTGTCCGCGCGCATCAACGAAGGCAAAGCAACTTTTCGAGCCGTCAGCGACGAGTGGCTGGAGAAGAAGCGAAAGACGTGGACCGAACGACATTTTGGCGAGATTCTGCGCATGCTAGAAACCGATGCGTACCCGTTCATCGGGAACCGCCCCATGCGCTCGATCACCGCCCCCGATGTACTTGCTTTGATGCGCCGAGTCGAAGAGCGGGGCTCGCCTTCCGTAGCAATCAAGCTCCGTCAGTACGTATCGAACGTGTTCCAATACGCGGTGATCACACTTCGGGCAGATACAGACCCCGCATCGGTGTTGCGCGGCTCGGTCCTGAAACCACCGACTGAGAATGCCCGGCCGTTGAGCCGCGAGGAGGTATCCGGAATTCCGTGTGTGAGGCGGGTTAGGATTCAGATTCCGATGTTGAATCGCTCCGGGTAAAGCAGCGCAAACTGCGTCATCGCGCTTTTCCAATCGTGCCGGGAGCCGGTCCACTTCGCAACGACGTTACGCAGCGCCAGCCAGATCAGCTTCAGCGCGGCCTCATCCGACGGGAAGTGGTCGCGCGCCTTGATGATCTTCCGAAGCTGCATGTGCAGCGACTCGATCACGTTGGTCGTATATACAATTTTCCGGATGTCGGGCGCGAAGGCATAGAACGGAATCACCTGATCCCAAGCCCGGCGCCAGAGGGCGGCAATCGGTGGGTATTTCTGTCCATGTCAGCCGCGCGTTGTAGGCAGCGAGAACGGGCTCGGCTTCAGCAGAATCGACCACCAGTAACGTGTGTCCGTCGAAGGTCCGGCCGATCTTTCGCCCCTCGATGCCGACGACCAGCACTGCATGTAAGACCGCACGCGACTGCCGAAACGTCAGGACCACCGGACGGCCACGCATCACTTCTCGTTTGCTGAACCGGTGCACGTCTGCGTGCGCCCCTTCAAAGGAGGCTGTGCGCAGTCCCCAGTCGAGTCCTCCAATCAGCGCTTGCAACTCTTCGAGCGATACTCCCGACAAGTAGAACGGCTGCGCGCGACGCCAGAATTCCGATTCGGGGGCGCGACGGCGCGATGGCACATTCAAAGGATCGGACAAGCAGCCAAGCATCGCGAGCGCCATCGCCGTCGCAGGTAACGCGCAGGCGCTGTCCCAACAGCCTTGAAAACTGAATGCCGGGGTATTCGAGCCGACAAGCGTGAGGCGTAGGCCAGAATGAAGGGCCGGATGGAGTTTTTGCACGGTACCCAACACCCCAGCCCGGCAAAAGTGCGGGGCACTAGGTGCTATACATTTGTGAGTGCGGATTTCAATACATGACCGATGATAGTGTCGACACGGCGCTACCTGCTCGACCTCAGACTCAAACGAGACTTGAGATTAGGTGACAGCCGCACGTGGCGCGGTGGCCGTGACGAGCGATCGTAATACCATCATCCGTCATCGATGGATCGCCCTCCTCGATGAGGTTAGGTGAGACATCGGGATGTTGGGGGCACGACACGCGATCACCTTTGCGGGCGACATAGCGACCATCGAAACGCATGGTCGCAGAGCCCGTTTCGACCTTGCCACCATGGTCGGTGTCGTCGCCGATGCGGATAAGATCAATCATGGCGGGATAATCAATAAAGTATTGTTCCCAGGAGGAATTTGTATTTTTTGCTATTTGATGCCCAGGTTCCAACATATGAGCTATCAAACTTCTTTCCGGTGAATGTCGCGACAGGCACGTTTCCTGAGCTCGAATATTCTATTAAGTTCATACTTCCATTCGTCACTGTTCCTTTAATGGAAATTGGTGCCTTTCTCTTCAGATAGATGTAACTGCCGTCGACCGTGCCAGTCTCACTTTTTGGCAAGGATGCATCTATCCAAAAATCCTTTCCAATCCACCCACCGAAACGCTGATGTACTGGGTCAGTCTTGCAGCCAGAAAGGCAGAGTAATGCGCTTGCGTCGGGCATGCTGTTGGAAGGGAATGCGTACGTTGCCATCGACCAAACTCTCGTATCAGCATCGTATGCTGGCACTGTTACAACAAGCCCTGCTTGGCTTGCAACTCTGATTGCTTCTGTGTTGGTCGGAGTCGGCGAATCATTATTCACCTTCCCATTGCACAGGCCCTTAAAGGCGCTCGCCAAAATGGTTTTCCCTCTGGTCAAGACCACATCCCCTCGGCAACTTTGCCCGCCCCATCGTTCACCATTCACTAACGTCGTCTTCGAGAGCGATATGTAATTCTTAGCGTGCAACTCGCCATTCTTATAGGAGAAGATCAGGACGGTCCAGTTTTTTGACGATGAAGAATCGCTGTATTCCAAAGCCAGACTTGTCTTGCTTTCATAGAGCGTAGCATCACTCACGACTCCCTTGAAATCGGGATCAGAAGACAAGTGTGTACCGCTAGCGCTATCCACGAGATAACCACTGCTATCCAACTGGACGCCGCAGTGCTTCCCAGATGAATTCGCATCGCAAACTTCCAGGCCAGGAATCTGATAGCTGCCCGCCATTGCAGTTGACGCAAATGCAAATGCGAGGCATGTTCCAAAGCTAAACTTAGCGATCATTTCGTTTCCCTGATAAGCTTCTCAAATTTCTCTGCATAAAACTGAAACTGCTCGGCTTTGTCTGGATGACCTGACCCCGCCGGACTATCGCCATTAATAATGTAGCGAGCATGATAATAGTCAGGCTTTGCTCCATCGAGGTGAGTTGATAGCGAGTTCCCCCCTCTAAACAATCCATCCCTCATTCCGATCATCATAATTCTAACCGCGACAGGTAAATCCAAGACCAAATCTGGATTTGCGACAATATCGGCGCCGGCTATTTCTTTAAACTTCTTGTATCCAATTTTCCACGTAAGTTGAACCAGTCCGCGCCCCCGATATTTATACCCGTCTCCAGCCTCTGTGTTTCCGTTGGCTATAGCCCGTTTTTTATGTGCCTCTGTTGCATGAGGACCAACTCCGTAATTTGTCTCCGCCTCATCATATGAAATTCCTTCGCATATCGGGGAGAAAAAATGCTGAGTATGCCAGTCGTACGACTCAATTCGAGCTGTTGCCAGCATATACGCAAGGTACTCTGTTTTGCATTCCTTGAAATGGACCGGATATTGCTTCATCATTTCGGTCACAAGATCATGCAAACTCTTGACCGACTGGGGATTCATCGGTGGCAACGTCACATGCTTCTTGCCTTCGAACCAGCCAAATTCAGTCGGATGTTGATCCGCATATCGCTTGCAAAACTCATCCACGTTTATGCAATTGCAGGAGCCTGATGCCGAAAAATTCCCAACCAGTCCGATCGGATGAAAATGCCACGGCTTTGGCTCTTTCGGCAGAATCTTCGCGTCAATCGCCTGAACATCTTCCCACCACTGCAGTTTTTTGATCCGCTCCATCTCGTTCAGCCATTTCCACGGCACGAGCTTCATATGGGGCGTGATGTCCTCCCACTTCCCCATGTTGCCGCCCCATTCGCTCTCGCTCTTCACGACCATGTGCGAGATCGCCTCGGCCAGCCACGGCGTTTTCTGTGCATCTGCCAATTCCGCCGCCGTTACCTTGCCATCGTGATTGACATCAATGGCTTTTTCGAGCTTCTGGATGAGCTCACTGGTGGCCAATGCATCCGCACTCGGCTTGAAGTTGTCCTGATCCTCTCCCATGGCCAGTCCGGCGACGAACAGATAACGCTTGAACATATCGACCATCGTGGTCGAACTGTTGTCGACAAGTTCGAACCCCGGCCAGTCCCATTGGCTACAAAGCTTCACTTTAAGATGGTCCTGTTCGCGCACCCAGCCTTGACGGGTTCCACCGTCTTTCGTGCCGACTATCACGTTCCACCAGCGTTTCGTTTTTCCCTTTGCATCCTTGTCTTCTCGTGCCAAGCTTTGCGGTCCCTGCTTGTCGAGATCGACCACCCGAAACATGACCCGGAAGTCCGTTGGGGGCCCGTCTGCTTGGCTAACCTTTAGCGGAAAGTCTTTCCAGCCCTTGACAGGCGCCTTCGTCATTTGATTGACAAGACCTAGGGTGCTATCGATCCAGAACGGGATACCGGTCGGCGTCTCGATTGGCTCAGGCTTTTTCGCTGGCTTTGCCTTGTGCTTCTTCCCCTTGCCAGCCGGAGCAGCAGGCTCCGGTTGCACGGCGGGAATTTTTACGGTCTTGGGCTGTACCTTGACCCATCGCGATTTCGGATCGCTGACAGGTACAAGCTTCAAATCCGTCTGCTCAAGGGTGTAATCTGGATCAGGCGCTTTCGTCACGAGTTTTGCACCTGCCAGAACTTCCAGAAAAGGCTTGTCCATATTCGGATCTGCCGCCGACAATTCCTTCGCACGCGCCTGACTCTTGGCGATGAACGCTGGAAGATCGGGGCCCGCAAAAACTTCGAGGTGCAGCAACGGCCGGGTGGGCAACGGTGGAGTGGGTTTCGCTTCCCTGTATCGTTGGTATTGTCCGATATGCGCAACAACGTCTCCCGCCTTGACGGGGTACGGCTTCTTGAGCACGACCACCTTATCGACAGGGCCAGACTGGGGAATCGGCTCGAGTTCCGAAATGTAAACGTAACCCCACTTCAGTTGCACGTCGGGCGGCTGACCAACGACTGGGCCCACCGGATCACCTTTAATGATCTTCGTGATTTTTGCCCAGCCCTTGCGCCCACCGTTATCGGCCTCGTTCACAGTGAGTTCCGTGCCCTCGGGTAGCAAACCGAGGAGCTTGGCGTTCGGAGTAATGCGAACCCGCACACCCGATACAGGCCCCGGCAACGCATCATCTGGGCCTGGTTGCTGCGGCGACGAATCGTCATCGGGCGCGCTCGGATCGATCGGCTTCGGTTTCGGAAGGTCCTGTCTGTTCGGTTTCAACGCTCGATACGAGCGGTCAGCTTCCCAGTACGGAAGAGGCTTGAGTTGCGGCGTCTTGGCGTCTGCACTCTCCGTTTTGGGCTGATCGAGCGCGGCTTTATACGTTTTCCAGTCGAGCGTATGCATGTACAGACTGAAGAACGTCAGCGTTTCACCGGGTGGCGGACCGGAGGACGCGGGAGCTGGTGTCGGGACCGGTGCCGGAGGCGTTGCATTGCCCCCTGAGGCGGGTGATCCGGCTGGTGCATTTGCGGGAGCGGGTGCTGGTTCCGTCTTTTTCGGTGCGGGTGGCAATTGCAAAGTATGGCGGATCAGCACAAAGCCCCGCGAGTACAACGCATGACGCTGGTCCTGGTAGGTCAGCGTGGGGTATTCGTTGTCGAGTCGGTAAGCGACAACCTCGCCCGTGGCGATCGCGCGTACGCCTTCGTCCTGTTTCAGGGCCTCACCTGTTTTCTGCCCGAAGTGAATGCCGCCGTGCCAGATGCCGCTAGCTCCCAGTGGATAAAATCCATCCTCCGCAGTCGCAAGCACCTTCATGTAGGTCATGGGGTCTGCAGCATCGGACGCTGCACCTTCCTTGGCAGCAGGCGAAAATGGATAGCTCCATGCAAGAGGCGTATACGCGGGCTTGGCGTCCGGGTCAGGCGTCTTCGGAGGTTGTTTTTTTGGAGGGTGCTTATCCGTCATGGCAATTGAAATCGTAAGTCGTTATCGTGCTTCAGGAACAGGGCATCTCGATCAACCAGAGAAATCGTCCGCGTAACCACCATGCTTCGAAATCGGCGTGCCGTTCAGCGGATCACGCAACGTCATGGTCGACGCCCCGGGCTTGTCCCACGACGCGCATTTTTCGAGAATCTGGCCCGACGTCCCGTTCTCGATCATGTCGGGCGTGATCTTGATATACGATCCACCGACATTAAGAATCAGTTCCTTTTCTGCGCGCAGGATCATCCGTCCCGATGCACTCTCGATCTTGACGTCCTGCTGCGCCAGCATCGTCAACGCATCGTTCTGAGCCTGAATTTCGATAGGGCCTTTGGTCGCGAAGATTTTGATCCCGAGGTTTTGAGCGTACAGGCTGATCTTGCTCATCACGCTCGCGAGCAGCGACTTCCCGGCTGCGAGATTGACATTCTTCCCCGCTACCAAGTTGGCCTGTTGATTCGCCGACACGTGAATCGATTGCTGGCTGGATAGGCCCACGCCTGCCGGGCTTGACAGCAGCAACGCCGGTTTCGCAAAGCCACTGGCATTCCCCGTTCCGCCGCCAGCCGTACGGCCACCTTTGGTGACGCCCGGAACGTTGCCCTGCGTCATCTCCGTAAAAGCCTTCATCGCATCGCTACCGTCCTGCAGGCTTTCGGCCCGATTCGTTTCGCTCGCCTGCGAGACCGTCTCGAATACTGCCTCCGAAGCTGCGAGCTGATCGGTCGCGGCCGACACGTTCATTGGCTGTACCGCTGCCGGGTGAGTCGAGATCGACAGGCCTTGCACCGCCCGAATCGCTCCATGCGCCTCCGACTTGAGATCGAAGCCACTGCCAACGAACGAGCCGCGCGTGTTGTCGGACTGCTCAATCAGGTAACCCAAATGCAAGTGAGAGCTGTAGCTCGACGAGTAAAGTTGAGCTCGGTTCTGGCCACTCGAATCGTCCATGACAAGCTGGTTGAAGCCGTCGCCACCATACTCGCGGGAGCGAAAGCCAGACAGCAGGCCGTGTGTATGCCATACCGGCATCGTCGCGCCCCCGTGCAGTCGCGAGATGATCACCGGTCGGTCGCAGTCGCCATTGACGAATCCTAGAAGCACTTGGTCATCTTTGCGCAACGGAAAATAGCCGCCGCGCCTAGCGCCGGCGTCCGGCATCGCCGCGCGAATCCACGACGTGGACTTCGTATTTCGATCCTTTCGACTGTTCGACGTCCGGACCCGCACACGGTTGCCGTCGTCTGTGACGATTTCCTCGTCACTATCGGTTACGACAATCGCCGTCTGCAAATGCATTTCCGGCTTCTCATGCTCGAACGGGCTGCGGAATGGCGTCTTGCGAAGTTGCGCTTCGATCTCGACGTGAAAAAATCCGATACCGCCATCGCGGTGGCTCACGGTCGCCCCGGTCCCGGCCGCCTTGACCTGTTCGATCTCGCTGCGCAGGCTGCGCGGAAATCGCGTGAGCGCGTCTATGCCGGGCAAGTTATTTTGGATCAACCAGTCGCTCGCGATGATCGACAGCTCGCGCCCCTCCTCCGGCAATGCATCGAAGAGGGGATGTCCCGACACCTTGAACCAGTAGCCGGGCAATGCATAGCGGGGACTGCCGACCGCGAAATAGCGTTTTGCTCGCGAAGCCCATTCCTCGGTGCGGATGCGGGCCTGTTGTTGTCCAGCATCAGATTCGGCCCACGTCTGTGAGCCGGTATAGAGATACTCTTCACCCTGACCCGGCAACTCATCAAGGTCAGCCGCTGGCGTGCTCGCCTGTTTATCGAGGTCAGGTCGCTTGTAGTCGGCGGTACCGAGCGTCAGCGTAGCACTTTGGGCGTCCTGCTGTTCACTCAACTGGGTAAGTCCGTCGAAATCCTCGTCGGTACCTGCGTGGCTGAACTTCATCTCCGAATTCGGAAGCGACGGCCCGAAATACAGGTCGTCCATCATGACTACCTTGTGCGACTTGCCATCCTTCGCGAAATCGAAGCGCGGAAACACGCCGACTTCCTCCAGACTCCGGTGGACAAAATTCCAGTCGGTTTCCCACTGCACGCGGTGCGAATACGAGCGCATTGCCGCACGCAGTTCCTGTCCATAGTTACCAGAAGCCTGCGGATGCTTGTCGAATATGTCGGTGAGAATCTGCCAGCCGCTGGCTTCCTGCCAGTCGCGCCGATCGCTGCTGAGCTTGAGGAAGCTTAACCACGAAGAGAACTGAAGCTGAAAATACGAGACGGTTCCATCGTTTCCAAGGCGGCGAGCCCGCTGCACATAGCCATGGATCGGCAGATAGCCTCCGTCAGTCTGCCGAATCCAGAGCGTGACGGGTTGCAGCATCAGAGCGTTGAGCTTGATCTTGTCGCCCATGACGGATGAGGCGTCAACGGTCACCTCGAAATTGCGCCCAAGCCGCGCGTTGATCTTGACGTACAGCGGCGTGAGCCAGTCGTCACCAACCGGCGTGTCAAGTTTGACGATGCGGTCGAACTGCGCATAGCCTCCGCGCAGCACCTTCAGCAAGACTTCCCCGCTCATGCGGCCACCCCGTTTTGTACAGAACGCGTCCGACCGTAACTAGACATCAAAACGCCGGGACTGCGTATGTGTTACATGAAAATTACAAATAACAAACATAAATATTAAATTCAGCCTTCACGCAGAGGCCGCAGTCGACCTAAAGTGTGATTGCGGAAGATGCCTCCAAAGATCATACCAAAGTCCGCTCGCCACGATAAAGGCGCCGTGACGATTCTTGACTGTCTTCTTGACGCTACCCGCCGAAACTCATCGCAGATTCGAATTACCGACCTTCACACCGGCACAACCAAAATCAGCGCCCGCCGACCTGTCGATCGTCGAGTCGTCAACCACTCAGTGCGTCATTTACTACGAGAAATCAGAGTGGTTGGCGGGCCGCTTCACGATCCATCTACATCGCGCCCCAGTAAAAATACAAGGCGCTAACAGCACCCTATTCGGACAATAATTTATGTAGTCTTCTCCACGATTTTGTGGTTCGTAGAGTAGGGGCAGCCTCGACAATTTCATCCAGTAGCTCCCGCAATCCCATAGGGGGATAGCTAGGTGCCTGTTCGATGATTCTGTCTATCAAGAAAAGCACCTGCTTTGGCCATCTTCTAGAGAGTGACAGACTTTCTGTCATCTTTTCTCGCAAGCCATAAAGCACCACGTCCGGATGCTCAATTGGGGTAAGGTAGTCTCGCACAGCTTCTACAACCTTATCGAAGAGATTGGGTAGATCCTGAGCCATACGAATCATGCTTTCCGTGATAGCACTAGACTTCAATACGACTTCCTGTGGCCAAGTCGATACAAAAAATGACTTACCAAATGTTTCCCACGCCGACTGATCCACCACGATTCGACCAACCATCCATAATGCAGACTGCCGTCCCAAATCACTGATCTCCTGTAGAATGCGACGGCATTCTACAGCATTAATATATCGCCTATCGTTAGCCCACCAATATCTGGCGACGATCAACATATGTACCGCATTCCTTTCCAGCTCCTCAGCTGACAACAGACTTTTGGATTCCGAGAAAAGCGCTATAAAATCACTCTTCAACAAATGAAAGAGCGCAGCCGAAGGCACATTTGCCTCCCAAATTAAACCTGCCCATACTGCGTCCGACAATGTGTTCTTGCGAGAGAAAAGTTGAATTATTCGGCGCTTTACCCATCGGCTGTCCACATAAAAGAGGAAGTTCAATCGTCGGCCGACCAAGGTAGCCGCATGATGCGCCCCGTCACCAGGGGATGTAAGCGCTCGGCAGATTCTTTCAAGCAGTTCAGCTTCGAGCCCCTCATTTAATTGGTAGCTCTTCTCCCCCAAAGTAGAAAACAACGTCTCAACCATACGACCTACCGGTGAATTTATGGCAAAATCCACCGACCTCGAAAAAGATTTCGCCTCCCCACCCTGCCTTATCTCATGAATAGCACTTTCCGTTTCCCTACCCCCCATCGCAATAATCTTATCGAATAACCTGTCCCATAGACTCCAAAAGACACTTTCTCGACAAGAAAACAAACGAGGCAAGTATTTTTCAATCCATGATGTAGCCTCAAAGCGAATTCTAAAAAATAAATCTTCTTGAGCGTCAGCAAGCTTGTACGCACAAATCAGAAGTGCTTTTCTCGGCGCGGCATCCGGCCAATTGGAAAGCAACTGTTTCCAAAGAAATACACTATGGTCGCCCTCTGGTTCATACACCGAAAGAGCTCTGAGTGCTCTGACTGGCCGCGCCGACGCAAGTCCAGCGAACGGTGCGTGTTCGACAAAATCTGAATTGTCATGTCGCGACAATTTAAGAGCTTGCGGGACAATTTCAGCCAATGTCAGGTGCAGCAAATTCTCTGGGTTCGTCTTTCGCTGAACCCAACCGCTTCTACCATCCCAATCGTGGTCGGCAGCCTTCTCAGCATCCTCACTCCAATCCGGCCTTCTCCGGATAGCACTGAGAATATTTACGGCTGATCGCGATAACTCGCAGCCATTCCGTTCGAGCCATCCTAGAGAAGTACCAGCATCAAAAATAACTCTCTGTTCATAGTCCTCCGGTGCCTCCCCCTCATACGGTTGCCGACCGTCGATGAACCTCTGCTCTATGCGCCTTCGGATCTCAGGTCGAACATCACACCATCGATCTCTGAGCAACAGAAGCACTTCCCGCCGCATATATGCATTCCAGAACACCTCATCAGACAACCCATTAAGCCCCTGCTCAACACACTCGCTATCAAATACGATGCGATTCCGCCAAAAATGTAATTTCAGTTTGTCAAAAAAATACCTATCTGATTTAGGCCATTTCACCACCTCATCACGCGCGTCTTCCGGATAAAGATCGCACAAGCGTTGAAACAATTCAACCGCCCAGAAGAAATCCGCCTCGACACCGTCACAATGACGGATATGCCCTCCCGGTCTTGCATCAGGTTCAATTGCAGGCAACCTAAAATAACTTAACGATCCGATGATTTCGTTCAGAAGGTCTATTGAACGGAGCAATATTCGCCGAACAATCTGAAAAACAGCAAGCACGAGATGGTCCGGGACGTTAATGTCGGCTCCATGTCGCTGCGCGGTTACAACTTCAAATCGAACTAGCCTCTCCATATCAACCGATTCATCTATCGGTGGTGGTACGGACGGGCGGGTGGCAGACATAGCCTTCACTGAAAGCCGTGGCTGCGCGATTTTTTCAAGTTTGCGAAGTACGGAAGTAGACCAGCCCTCGGTACGAATTCGATCAGCAAGCCTATACCATGAAAACTCCCTTACATCTTCCGGCAACTCAACGAACGACTCTGACCTGCCCCCGGTTTTAGTCCGAACTGCAGTTAGAGTCCGAGGTTAAAAACTGCTGCTTTGCATCGTGCGCCCGA